>JAZSMP010000231.1:0-3284 GCA_045535915.1 Eubacteriales bacterium
AAGCTTCTCTCGGGAAGCTTTTTTCATTTTCTCTTGACTATTCCTTCGCTTTATGCTATAATTCAATCATCAAGAAAAGGAAGAAATCATAATGAAAGAAATCCTCTCTGTTGAAAACATGCGTGCAAGCGACGCGCACACAATAAAAACGTCCGTCCCGAGCCTTGAGCTTATGTACCGCGCGGGCAAAGCTGTCGCCGACACGGTAGAATGGCGTGCGCCCGTCGGCATCGTCTGCGGCTACGGCAACAACGCGGGTGACGGATACGTGATCGCGCTCGAGCTGAAAAAGAGGAATATCGACTGCACGCTCATCCTTCTCGGCGAGCGGTTTTCCGCTGACGGCAAATATTATTTCGACCAATGTGCCGAAGCGGGTATACCCTATGAAATCTTCTCTTCCGACACCGATCTTTCGCGCTTCTCAACCCTCGCCGACTGCATTTTCGGAACAGGCTTTTCGGGCAACGTCCGCGGTCTTGCCAAGGATATCATAGAAGAATACAATGCATCCGACGCCTATAAGATCTCGGTAGACATCAACAGCGGTATGAACGGAGACACCGGCATGGGAGAAACGATCGCTCTCTCGGATCTCACCTGCTCGATCGGCTCCTTCAAGCCGGGGCATTTTCTCAACAAAGCCAAAGATGTAATTAAGGATAAGGTCAACCTCGATATCGGCATTGAACCCATCGACAAGCCATATTACCTCTACGAACCCACGGCATCCGTCTTCCCCGAGCGGAAAAACTTTTCAAACAAATCGACATACGGTTACGTCGCCCTGATCGGCGGTTCAAAAAAATACAGCGGTGCCATCCGCCTTGCCGCAATGGCAAACGCCTCGATGCGCGCGGGCGCCGGTGTCGCGATGCTCGCCGTTCCCGACTCGATCGCGCCATTTATCATCCCCGAGATTCTCGAAGCGACCGTATATCCGCTCTCGGACAGGGACGGAGGGATCATCTTCAACGAATCCGAAATATCCGCGCTTGCGTCACGCGTAAAATCAATCGCATTCGGTATGGGCATCGGACTTTCGGATGAGGTCGAAAAGACACTTTCCCATCTTCTCAAAAACTATAAAGGCACGATGACGGTCGACGCCGACGGTCTGACCGCCCTATCCCGCCTCGGCTCGGATGCGATCAAAAACGCCTCCTGCAAGCTCATTCTGACACCTCACAACATGGAATTTTCGCGTCTTTCGGGACTTTCTATAGATGAAATTCTATCTTCACCGATAGACCATGCAAAAGCCTTCGCAAAAGAACACGGATGCGTACTGCTTCTCAAAGGTCCGTCTACCATTGTGACCGACGGCGAAGAGGTATACATCATCGAAAAAGGCTGTCCCGGCATGGCTACGGCAGGAAGCGGAGACGTGCTGTCCGGCATCCTTGCCGCGACATCCGCGTACATTTTCAATCCGCTTGAAGCTACCGCCCTCGCCGTGTATATCAATGGCTTGGCAGGCGAGATCGCACAGTCAAAAAACAATCCGGTCAGCATGATTGCGTCCGACACCGTCGCGGCGATCCCCGAAGCCATCGAAAGGATTCTTAAAAAATGAAACTGACCAATATTTCAATGAACGCGGAAAGCTTCGCCATACTCGATAAATGCGCCGAGCGCGTACTTTCTCTGCGCAAAATAAGCCTCGGAGAAGGTTTTGAAGTCACTTTTGAAGTTGACAAAACCTTAGCCGACGAGCGGTATATTATCGTATCCGATAAGGATTCCGCATCTCTCCGCGCCGCCGACCGCCTCGCGCTTTTCGCTGCTTTCGGAAGATTCCTCAGACTGTCTCGATTTGACGGCAAGGGCGGATTTGATCCCTTCGTCGGCACTCTCGATTTCACGCCGAAGAAAAAACTGCGCGGTATGTATTTCGCCACGCATTTCGATAATTTCTATCACTCCGCACCTATTGAAAAGGTCTGTGAGGTCGTCGAAGACCTCGCCCTGCGCGGATGCAACAACCTGCTCGTCTGGTTCGATATGCACCATTTTGAGTCAATGCAAGACAAGGGAGCACAGTCTCTGGCAAAACGCCTGCGCGATATCCTCGGCTACGCAAACAAGATCGGCATCGGCGGCTCGCTTACGATGATCTCGAACGAAGGTTTTGCTTCGTCGCCCGAGCATCTGCGTGCAGAATGGCAGGTGCAGAATGGCTACCATGCCTCACCCGATTCGCATTATCACGTTGAAATTTGCCCCTCAAAGTCGGGCGGAATCGAAGAGATACTCCGCGAGCGCCGCGAGATGCTCTCGTATTTTGCCGACCTCAAGATAGATTACGTCGTCTACTGGCCCTACGACCAGGGCGGGTGCACCTGCGCAGACTGCGCTCCCTGGGGCGCGAACGGATTTCTGAAACTTTACCCGCATTTCAAGTCGCTTATAAACGAAATTATGCCGAAGACCGGGATCATCCTCTCGGCGTGGTATTTTGACAAATTCACAAGCGGCGAATGGTCGGGATTGCTTGATAATATCACGGAATTTCCATACGTTCTTTCCTTCTTTGCAAACGGCGAGTTACCTCCCGAGATCAAAGAGCGCGGTTTGCCGAAGGAGGTCAAATTCATCGAGTTTCCCGAGATCAGTATGTGGTCCTGCTCTCCCTGGGGCGGCTACGGTGCCTCGCATCTTGCCGCATTCCTCGACCGCAATCACGCCACGGGCAAGGAGATCTACAGCGGCGCGTACCCTTATTCCGAGGGCATTTTCGAGGACGCGAACAAATACATCGAGCTTGCGCTTTATTCGGGCGAGCACGAATCCGCCTTCGATGCACTTCGCGATTACGTGAGGTTTGAATTCTGCACCGATTCGGACGAGCTTTTCGATGCTCTGCGTCTGACCGAAAGCACGCTTTCACGCAAACGCTCGCGCCCGGGCGAATATATCAAGCTCACGCTGACCGACCCGAGCGAGGTCGAGCATATCCGCGAAGTCTTTGAAAAATACAACGCGATCCTTCCCGAGAATATCACCCCCTCGCGCAACTTCCGCATCTTTTATCTCCGTGCAATCATAGACTCGGAGATCGTCCGAAACGACGGCTTCACCATGCGCTCCGAGCTCTGCCAAAAGGCAATGAAGGAGCTTGACCAAATCTATTACGTAAATGAAAAAACCTGCCGGTGGGTCAGACCCGCGTCGGGCAAGTAAGGCTGTAAACAGCCTTACTTGCCACGAAATATTTCTCTTGGCAGAGAAATGTGAAATTTTGCTTCGCAAAGTGAAAGTCGCGCTTTGCTCGAGCGAAATAT
>JAZSMP010000071.1:0-7774 GCA_045535915.1 Eubacteriales bacterium
CAAAATGCTGAGGATGATGGCTATACTGACCTCGACCCGCTGATACGCCAGGCGTTGACCGGATCGGTTATCAAGAACACTCAGATTGACATATCCTATCCCGGATTCTATCAGCTGTTGCATGATGAAGCTACGGTAGCGGCTGACGGCAGTACGGTAATCGAGGTCTATTATGACCGTTACTATTACCTGATGGAATTTGATCTTGGTGATGGCGGTCATGGAGTAAATCCCATATACGCACGCTATGGAACAGAAGTGACTGTAGGAACTCCCTTGCGCCCAGACTATACATTTACCGGTTGGGAAGGTATGGATGAAGACGATAAATTCGTGATGCCTGCCGGTAATGTTACTTATAAGGCGGTGTGGACGCCGAATAATATCGAGTACACTATCGCATATTGGCGCGCCGATCTGGCCGACGACGATCCAAGTACAGAAACAACCTATAGCTTCTGGTACAGCACTCAATTGAGCGGTCTGGCCGGAAGCACATTGACTCCGTCTGTTGTTGGCTCGCAGAATCCTGTAACAAACATACAAGATGAAAACGTTAAAAAAGACGCAGCCTATTTTTTATATGATGCTGAGACAACTGCGGCAAAAAACCCCGCAACAGTCACAGCAACCGGTTCGACAATTATCAACGTATATTATTCGAGAAAGATCTTTGAGATTAGATTTATTTATGCAAGGCAACAACGATCATGGTACGGCGACACGACGACTCAAATTGCAACGGATACAAAAGCTGGTATAGTAGGAGACTGGAGTACAACTAACGTCAATTCTTTGCCGAAGTTGAAAGATAATTCCGTTTACGAGAGTAAATCAGAGGATATTGGCAACTCTACGTACTATTATATTGCTGTCAGAGCAGAATATGGTGCTAATATTGAGTCGCAATGGCCGGCAGCCGCGCTACAAAATGTCTCAGGTTATAGTTTTGGTAGCTGGGCTGCGGAGGATGGTACCGGGTATCGAATAAAATACGGCGACAAACATGCTAATATTGTCGGTTCATACCCGTATATGTCCGAAGATATGATCAAATCAGGCAATGAGAACGAACCATTGACAGAGAATGGACAAACCTATTATCTTGCTCAAAGAATGAGCGCTTGGTGGGGATCAAGCAATGTTATTAGCGCACACTCCTATCATATTTACTACGAATCACTCGACGGTACAGGTGACCGTCAGTATAATGGTAAGTGGTATAAATTAGAGTATAATTTTACATTCACTGCAGCACATAATGGAAATACGCGTGTTGACCCGTTCAATTATAACGGTTATGTGTGCGTGAATGATACTCGAGAATATGGCATTGATTCAAACCTCGACTATCAGAAAAATTCAGAAAATTATGCAAATAATCAAACTAATAAAAATGCCGGTCGCTATTACTGCCCAAATATGAATAAAAGTAGTGCCTGCAATTATTGCAACTGCTTTTATTATGACCGAGTGGACACTTATACGATAACTTTCTTTAATGTCCATCAAGATAGCCCGACTTTCCCTACAAAAGAAGGAATGAAATACGGACAGAAGATATCCGAAGGTTTACCTGATTATGCAGTTGCCCCCGATTATAAGCCTCCGTTCCCCGAGGGTTCTTCTCTGGTAGAGGGAGCTTATGTATTTGCGGGTTGGTATACTTCAGATACCTTTGCAGAAGGTACAAAGGTGGATTGGAATTCAACCATGCCCGCAGGTAACCTTATACTCTATGCAAAATGGGTTCCTGTTGAGCGTACAGTCGAATTTTACACAAAAAAGGATGAAAATGGAGAGTATCAGGGATTTATCAGCAGTAGCACAGTCACTTACGGTACTTTTCTGAATGAGTCAGACATTCCCAAGAATGTAACGAACGGAAACTACGATTTTGATGGTTGGTTTTATATGTCGGGCGGCCATGAACAGGCATTCTCATTTGAGAACATGACGGTTATTGAAGACATGGTGGTTTACGCCAAGTGGAAATCCAACACTATGATCAAGTATACGATCAAGTTTGAGACCACAGGCGGTGAAACCGTTGCTGACCCCATTACAGGCAGTGCCCTGGCAGGTACTACAAAAACGTTTGATGCTAAGGTTGATCTTGAACTTTATCCGGATTATCGTGTAGGCTACTTCCCTCAGACAAAGAGCCATTCCTTGACTATGGATATCAATGATACAGACGGTATGGAGTATATTTTCATATACGAATATCAAGAAAATGCAGTTCCATATTTTGTATATTATGTTGCGGAAAATCTCAAGGGGGGCGGAACGAGCCTTGGAACCTTTGAAATTGACGATAAAACATATTACATTATAGCTGAGACAAAGTCCGTGGATTATAATCGCCTTGCGTATGTTACAGAAACCTTTAAAACGGTTGCCGGATATATGCCTGACCAGTATCAGAAGAGCTTGGTCGTAGATCCCGACGGTGAGAACAGGATCGTATTCTACTATTCTGTTGATGAAGAGCATGCTTACTATAAGGTATCTCACTATACACAGAATCTTGACGGAAACAGCTGGACTGAACACCATACCTATGAGCTTCAGGGTGTAATCGGGCAAGAGTATGAAGTAGACAGTATTTCCATCCCCGGATTTACATTTGCTCCTAACGCTAAGGATGATACTTTGAAAAAGGCTGTATTGACAGCGGAAGGTCTCCACTTGAAGCTGTACTATACGAGAAATAAGTATCCTTACAAAGTAGAGTACAAAAAGCAGGGTACCGGCGAGGTTCTGTATACTGTGCCCGATCTTGAGAACGAGTATTATGGCAAGATAATACAGCATACCGCTCCGAGCGCTTGGGGAGATATTTATGATCTCGTTTCCGATGAAACACAGACTTTGAACATCCGTATTGAGGAAGACGAGAATAACCTCCAATGGAACGTTATCACATTCTATTATATGGAACGTGAAATCACGATCAACTATGTAGTGTCCGGTCCTGAAGGAAGCGGATCGGTTGACAGGGTGAGCGAACCCCTGTTGCTCGTTAGCAGTGTTATTGCATCCGGATCTACTGCAACAGCAAACAAAGGTTATGGATTCCTCGGTTGGTTTGACAATAAAAACGGCAACGGAACTGCGTTGAGTAAAGATCTGAATTTTGTTCCGACCAAGCCCGGTGAGCGTTGGGTAGAAGCTACTTATTATGCTGTTTTCAAGGAGATTGAAGTAACTATTGAGTATGTGATAGTCGATCCCGAAAACAAAACATATAAAGAGGATCTGGAGGGGGTAACGCTTACACATTACATCCAGAGCGTTGGCGTTATCAACGGTGATCCTTCTTCTACCGTAAGCGTAGATAATGCTTATAAGTTTATTGGTTGGTATTCCGATGCGGCTTGTACTCAGCTGATTACCGAGGAGTATGTGTTTAATCCCGCCAAGATCGACGGCTTGCACGTCGCGGCTACCTACTACGCCAAGTTTGAGTATAATCTTACGCAGCTTATGCTGAAAGTTAGTACTAACTCGGATTGCTCACTTCTGATCAATATTAAGGGTAAGAATGACAGCGTAGATCTTGACATTATTGTGCCCTCACGCAGCAACGGCGTTATTGTCGACGGCCTTATCGTAGGCAATACCTATACAATAACTATCGACACTACTTGGACAAAGGGCTATAATTGGGATATGTGGAGTTATTATAATACTTCCGGCGCCGATTCCAAAGCTGAAATTACGTTGGTGGCTGAGCCTTATTCCCAAATCATCTTCTATATATCTGAAAATGGCGGCTCTTGGCTTACCGGCGGTACCGAAAGACCTGCAACAAGCAATTTCTCTCAGATAACAGGCTAAGAAAGGAGACAGGTAAATGTTTAAAAACATAAACAAACAGCGGACTGTTCTTTTGCTTGTCTCGCTTTCTTTGGCGCTTCTTATCAGCGTCGGTGTGACTTTGGCGTTCGTGATTGATAAGACTCCTTCGGTCGAAAACACTTTCGAGCCCTCAGTCGTTGACTGTGCGGTTCTTTCCGATACATCGGTAGATAATACCGGTGATACTGAGGCTTATATCCGCGCGGCGGTTATCGCCACATGGAAGAAGGATGGTGTTGTCTGGGCACAGAAGCCGCTCGAGGGCGCAGGCAAAGATTATCAGATAACCTTGGGCGCAGATTGGGTAAAGCTCGGCGACTACTATTACTATACCTTGCCGGTTGACGCTGAGGCGGCAACTACAAAGCTGATCGAGACCTTGATCCAGACCGGCACAGCTCCTACGCTCGAGCATTCGCTTTCTATCGAGATCGTAGCGGCTGCAGTTCAGTCGCAGCCTGCCACAGCGGCTACATCGCTTTGGGGCGTAGCTATTACCGATAATAAAATCACCGGATTGGCGGGAGGATCGTAATGAAACGAAATTTTCGAAGAATTATCGCTCTCCTTCTGGCAGCTATATTCTGCATGAGTGCTGTGATCTCGATCTCGGCTGATGATTCGATCATCTACGACGGTGAGTCGCACGAGTTCGTTTTCGTTCACGATGAGGTTGACGAAGATGGCGAGGAGATCAGGGTTATGCCCGGCGACACGATCAAAAGAAAGCTGACCGTCAAAAATGATGCCGAACGCGGTGTTAAGGTCAATATCTTTGTCCGTCCGCTCGTGAAAGCTATTGGTTCCGAGACCGGTGTGGCGGAGTATCTCCCCGAAGTTACTGTTTCGATTGCGAAGGCAAGCGAAAACAGAATGGGATATATGTTTGAGGCGTCTGCTGATCAGCTCGATGAAAACGGCGAATGGCTCATGCTCGGAACACTCTATTCGGGCGGCGAAGTAAATCTTGAGGTAACTCTCGATTTCCCGGTTACGCTCGGTAACGATTTCCAGGGCTCTGCTTTCTACCTTGAATTCAGAGTTCAGGAATTCCCGAAAGAACCGGATGATCCCGAGCCTCCGCAGACGGGTGACGACGGAATGGTTGTGATCTTTTCTTGCACCGCCGCTGTGGCGATAGTGCTGGTACTGATACCGATCGTATCGCGCAGACGCAGACGTGACGCGGAAGAAGAATAATTTTTAAATGCAAAACCGCAGATTGACAATCTGCGGTTTTTGTGTTATAATAAGAAAAAAACGAGGTGGCATTATGAAGTGTGACGCGCTCTTTGATGTAATAGATTCGCTGAATCCCAACTACGTCAAGGTCTGGGAGGACGTTTGCAACATTGAAAGTCCGACCAAATACAAGGCGGGTGTTGACGCCTGCGGCGAATATTTTGCCGAAATGGCGCGCGAGAGAGGCTGGAAGGTCGAGTATTTCCGTCAGCCCGTCGCGGGCGACGTCGTTGACATTACCCTGAACCCCGAGGCAGATGCAAAGCCCATCATCTTCTCGGCACACCTTGACACAGTCCATCCCGTCGGCTCTTTCGGCACTCCCGCAGTCAAGATCGAGGGAGATAAGATGTACGGCCCCGGTGTCACCGACTGCAAGGGTGGCGCGGTCGCGGCGTTTCTTGCCATGGATGCTCTCGAAAAGTGCGGTTTCCGTTTGCGTCCCGTCAAACTGATCCTTCAGACCGACGAGGAAGTCAGCAGTACTATCAGTCACAAATCGACGATCGGATATATGTGCGAGCGCGCGCTTGAATCGGTCGCGTTTCTCAATCTTGAAGGATATACCACAGGCGAGGCATGCCTCGTTCGCAAGGGAACGATCACCTTTACCTTCAAGGTCGAGGGAGTTGAGGCGCACGGCTCGATGTGTGCAACGCAGGGCGCGAACGCCATACTTGAAGCCGCGCATAAGATCATAGAGCTTGAAAAGCTCAAGGATAAAGATGGAATCACCTGCAATTGCGGCGTTATCAGCGGCGGAAGTGTGTCGAACACTGTACCCGGACACTGCGAATTCAAGGCGAATATCCGTTTTGCAACGTCGGAGCAGCTTGCGTGGGTGCGCACTCACGTCAAAGAGATCGTGGGGAGAGTATACGTACCCGGCTGTAAAACTACCGTAAACGATCCTGCAGGACGCGTTGCTATGGAGTATACCGAGCGCAACGCCGCGCTTCTCGCGAGAATGAACGAAATTTTTGCCGAAAACGGACTGTCAGAGCTCGTTGCCTCGAAGCACAACGGCGCATCCGATGCGGCTGACGTTACGGCGGCCGGCGCGGCTTGCATAGATTCACTCGGCGTCCGCGGAGGAAAGATTCACAGTCCCGATGAGTTTGCTTATATTGATTCTCTGGCAGAATGTGCAAAAAGGCTTGCTGTTATAGCAGAAAATTTGTAAAAAGCAACAAAAAGTATTGACATCGAAGTGAAAATGTGATATACTATCTTCAGAAGATGCGATTCTTTTGATTTTTTCATGGGTATATGCTTGCAAAATGGGCAAGCGTCTCTACCAACCTCCTTTCTAAGGTTGACTACCGCAGTTTGGGTAGTCAACCTTTTCCTTTTTTGATCATATATTGTTATCATTGATAACAGAACGGAGTTAATATGAAATTGATAATTGACGGATACGTTTATTGGGCGAGGATGGGGCAGAGCCTGCTCGATATCCTCGGTGAGCTCGGACTTGTTACGGGCAAACTTTCGACCGACCCTATTGCGGCGAAGATCGCGGGCGAGGTCTTTACGCTGAATTACATACCTATGCGCGAAAAGGACGGCGCACTGGAGCGCGAGTCGATAAGAAAGGCAATGATGGCGTCGGACGGCAGAGTTGGACTCCTCCGTTACGGCGACCCGAGCGGCAAGGACGTCTACAGAAGGACCGCGCAGTTCGTTATCTTCCTTGCGCTTCGCCGTCTGTGGCCGAAGGCAAGGGCAAAGATGAACTGCACGGTCGGTTCGGGAATGTACATCAAGGTCACGGGCGCGGAGGATTTTTCCGCCGAGAGGCTCAAGGCATGCGTGCATGAGATCGTGGAGGAAAATATCCCGCTCGTCCGCAAGAGAATTTCGACCTCCGAGGCGATGGATCATTTTACGCGACGCGGGCAGTACGACAAATCCCGCTTGCTCTCATACCGAGAGAGTCCGACGCTCGACGTTTATTGCTACGGCGATTTTTACGATTACTATTACGGTGAAATGGCACCATCGACGGGTTATCTGCGCGTTTGGGATATCATTCCGTCGCGGAACGGCTTTATATTCGTTTTCCCCGACAGAAACGATCCCGACAGCATATCGCATTACCGCGAGATGACGAATTTTATGAACGTGTACGACGAGGGAAAGACGTGGTGCGAGCTGATGAAGTGCGAGACGGTTGCCGATCTCAACGAGCTGACCGACTCGGGCAAACTACGCGAACTCATCCGCATAAACGAAGCTTTGCACGAGAAGAATTTCTCGCACATTGCGGACATGATCTGTGAGCGCGGAGCACATGCGGTAATGCTCGCGGGCCCTTCGTCTTCAGGTAAAACGACCTCGGCAAACCGCCTGGCAACTCAGCTTCGCGGGCACGGCAAGAACGTCATACTTATGAGCCTTGACGATTACTATTTCGACCGCGATAAGATCGAGCCCGGCGAGGACGGGAAGATCGATCTTGAGCACATCAATACGATCGATGCCGAGCTTTTCGGCAAACAGCTCTCTGCACTTTTGAAGGGCGGCGAAGTCGAGCTTCCGAGCTTCAATTTCAAGACCGGAAAGCGTGAGTGGAGAGGAAAGAAGCTGCGGCTTGACGAAAATTCGGTAGTGATCGTCGAGGGCATCCACGCGCTCAATCCCGTGCTGCTGCCGGATGAGCTCGATA
>JAZSMP010000354.1:0-11396 GCA_045535915.1 Eubacteriales bacterium
AAGAAGGAAAAGTGGTCACGCACCGAGGGCAACGATATTGACATCGTATTCACCGTAGGATTCAGAGAACAGCATACCGTGAGAACATCCGCTGCTATCGCATCGTAACCCCACAAAAACCGAACTACCCAGGCAAATCAATGCCTCGGTACTTCCGCCGCCTATTTCTCCGCTAAGAATGCAGAGAGTACGCAGTGCTTTTCTTTTTGGAGGCGCCACCCGGAATCGGACCGGGGATAGAGGTGTTGCAGACCTTTGCCTTACCGCTTGGCCATGGCGCCTAATAATAACGGGTACGTTATAACGTACCCGTGTTTTTTGGAGCGGATTACGGGGATCGAACCCGCCACCTCAACCTTGGCAAGGTTGCGCTCTACCAAATGAGCTAAATCCGCAGGTGGTGCCTCCGGTCGGAATTGAACCAACGACACGGGGATTTTCAGTCCCCTGCTCTACCAACTGAGCTACAGAGGCATACAGCAAGGGCGCTGTATTATGATGGCGACCCGGATGGGGCTCGAACCCACGACCTCCAGCGTGACAGGCTGGCGCTCTAACCAACTGAGCTACCGGGCCATCATGGTGGGAACAATAGGGCTCGAACCTATGACCCTCTGCTTGTAAGGCAGATGCTCTCCCAGCTGAGCTATGCTCCCATGTTTTGCGCCTCATCGGCGACGGGTATTATTATACCACAAGTCTTTCCGTTTGTCAACACTTTTTTGAAAGTTTTTTTGATTTTTTTCAGATTTTTTTGTTTTTTCTTGTTTCAACCAAAAAGCGAGTTATTTTTTACCCCTTTTTATGTGAAAAACGACAAAAACCCCTTTACTTTTTCTCTTTTTGAGTGTATAATATATATTACCAAATTATGCTTTCACGCGGAAAGGCACAAAATGACCGCAAAAAAATTTTTTTATGCATTTTCTTTTTTCTTTCTTTTGGCTTTTGTTCTTTCGTCCTGCTCGGGCGGACAGGAGCTTTGCCGTGTCGAGGGAAATGATTATACCTACGTTTTATACGGTTCGCCGAACTCGATAACTTCCGTAACTTTGCTCGATCCCGCAAGCGGAGAGAAGAGGGGGGGCGTTGATCTTTCCTATCGTGTCAACGAGCCCTGGCTTTCCGAGGATAAGGAAAATTACGGCTTTGCGCTCTGCGATCTCGACGGCGACGGCGACGAA
The DNA here is from genome assembly GCA_045535915.1 of Eubacteriales bacterium. Taxonomy (GTDB): domain Bacteria; phylum Bacillota; class Clostridia; order Oscillospirales; family CAG-272; genus CAG-390. Next base: position 1,185 of record JAZSMP010000354.1, read on the forward strand.
GATTTTACCGTCAAGACCAACCGCACCGCAGGCAAAGAAAAGTATCGTTTCTATATTAATAAAGGAAACGGCGAATTCAAGCCCGAGGAGAAGCTTTCGGGTGTTGCCGCTCCGATTTTCGGCGACGGTACCGTCAGATACAAGACCCGCGACCGCATAGATACGCCGACAGCGCCGAACGAGCCTCCGGTATACGAGCTTCGCGAGAACGAGTATATTTACGGCTGGAGCGAGCACGGACGCCTCGAAGTCCGCGGACTCAACAGGCTCAGCTATTTTTCCGAGACCGACGTTTACCGCTATGCAGTTTATCTCCCGAACGAGGAAGGTGAGCTTGAGCCGGCAGAGGAAAGATGGATATATCCCGATAAGCTTGAAGACGAGGGATTTCTTCCTCTTGAATAATTTTTTGAAAAATTTGCGGATATGATGAAACCTTTTTCGATTTATTCCGTCTATAATATATGAAAAGACAAGGAGATCTATTACAAATGGACAAGAAAACAGCAATAATTATCGGTGCGGGCCCTGCGGGTCTGACCGCCGCATACAAGCTTCTCAAGGAGACCGATATAAAACCCATTATTCTTGAAGAGAGCGAGTATATCGGCGGTATTTCGCGTACTGCACGCTACAACGGCAACCGCATGGACCTTGGCGGTCACCGCTTCTTCTCGAAGAATGAGGAGGTTAACGCTCTTTGGCGCGAGCTTATGCCGCTCCAGGGCGCGCCCGCATATGACGATAAAAAGCTCGGAGTGGAGAAGGAGCTCGCAGAGGGCGGTCCCGATCCGGAGAAGGAAGACAGAGTATTCCTCCTTCGTAACCGTATCTCACGCATACTCTTCCTTCATAAATTCTTTGACTATCCGATCTCGCTCAAACCCGAGACCTTTATCAACATGGGCTTTGTGCGCACCATGAAGTCGGGATTCGGATACCTCGGCAGCTGTATCGTAAAGAAGCCCGAGGATTCGCTTGAGAATTTCTATATCAATCGTTTTGGCAGACCGCTCTACGAGATGTTCTTTGAGGATTATACCGAAAATCTTTGGGGTCGCCATCCCTCTCAGATCTCCGCAGATTGGGGCGCACAGAGAGTCAAGGGCCTTTCTCTTATGAAGGCTGTATGGAACGTTCTTTCCAAGCCCTTCCGCTCGAAGGATAAGGTCGAGACCTCGCTCATCGAGCAGTATTACTATCCCAAGCTCGGTCCCGGTCAGCTCTGGGAAGCTCTCGCAAACGACATCAAGGAGATGGGCGGCGAGATCATCATGAATTGCTCGGTCAAGGATATAAAGCTCGAGGACGGCAAGGTCGCGGGCGTAGTTTCCGCTGACGGACGCGAGTTCAAGGGTGATGAGTTCTTCTCGACAATGCCGGTACGTGATCTCGTAAACGGTATGGGCGACGCAGTACCCGCTGACGTTCACCGCATTGCGGACGGACTTCCTTACCGCGACTACATTACCGTAGGTCTCCTCGTTGACAAGCTCCTTCTCGAAAACAAGACCAAGATCAAGACCCTTACCGGTAACGTTCCCGACTGTTGGATCTACGTTCAGGAGCGCGAGGTACGTCTCGGACGTCTCCAGATCTTCAACAACTGGTCTCCCTACCTTGTTGCAGATCCCGAAAATACCGTTTGGATAGGTCTTGAGTATTTCTGCAACGAGGGCGACGAGCTTTGGGAGATGGGCGATAAGGAATTTATTGATTTTGCTATCGCAGAGCTTGCAAAGATCGACGTTATCGACCCCGCAGATGTCAAGGATGCTACCCGCATCAAGGTAAAGAAGGCGTATCCCGCATATTTCGATACCTATTCCGAGTTCGATACTGTCAAGGACTACCTTTCGGGCATCGACAATCTCTGGTGCCTCGGCAGAAACGGTCAGCACAGATACAACAATATGGACCATTCGATGCTCACGGCTGTTGAGGCGGTTCGTTCGATCGCGAACGGTACCCGCGACAAGGCAACCGTCTGGGCTGTAAACACCGAGAAGGAATACCATGAGGAAAAGACCGAAGGCGAAAACAAATGATAAAAACACAGCTCAATGAAATAGGATCGAAGCGTTGGTTCAAGGTCGCATTTGCGCTCATAGCCTCGATCCCGATGATAGCGGCACTTTACCTTGCATTATACTATATTTACGGCCCCGGAGAGGGATATTTTCACTCCGACTGCACCGACACGCTCTATTGGGCGAACGCGGCACTTGAGGGCAACGGAATATTCGACGATCAGTATAACTACGCCGCGCTGTTACCCTTCTCAACGGTATGGATCATGCAGCCGCTGATCAAGCTCTTCGGCTTCGGTATGACGTCACATAACCTCGGTATGGCTATATTTGCCGTACTTTTCGCAGGAAGTATCTACTTCTGTGCAAGAAGCGCGAAGCTTTCGCACCTTTGGAGCAGTACCGCTGTTTTTGCGGTATTCATGCTCCTTTCATGCTCGGACAAGCTCCGAGAAATGATGTGGGGACACACAATTTATTACAGCCTCGGACTTGTTCTGCTTTTCTTCCTGATAGGATTCGGGCTCAAGCTGATCGACGCGCTTGAAAACAGAAAGTGGGTCGCGGCGGCAATATGGGGCGCTCTCCTTCTCGGAATGAGTGCGGGAAGCGCGACCGACGGAATGCAGATCATAGTTCTCACGGTTCTTCCCGCTGTGGCGGCATTTGCGGCAGAGAGGATATTTGCGGGAGATGACGCGCTTCTTTCGAAGAAAACGGTGCCCGCAGTTATGTCTGCGGCAGTGATCGGCGCGGGAACTCTGCTCGGTCTTGAAATATTGAAGACCATCACCCGTGACGGCGAGATCAGGGCGGGTTATGCCGCAGGATATTCGGGTTGGTCCGAGGTTACTGCCTGGCTTCCAAACGCGCAGAAATTCGTCAATCACTATTTTTCGCTCCTCGGAGTGAATATGAAACAGAACGATCCTCTCTTTGACGGCGAGTCGCTGAAATTCTTCTTCCGCATAGCGGTAGGCATAATCCTGCTCGTGATGCCCGTTGTGATCCTTTGCCTTTACGGCAGATTGAAGTCACGCGGAGTTAAGGTCATGGTATGGGCTCATTTCGTGCTCACTGCCGTTGTTATGTTCGGATATATCTGCGGAGAGCTGAGCGCGGCAAACTGGCGTCTTACTCCCATTCTCGGAAGTGCGGCTATGCTTACCGTTTGCGGTCTGCGCGATCTTGTTTCGGATATAGGACTTTCCTCGGCAGAAGAAAAGAAGGAGCTACGCGAGCCGACCGAAGAGGATGCAAAGCTTTACGATGAATCTGTACCGACCGCTCCTGTCGAAGAACCTATCAAAAAGCCTTGCGCGAAGGTGATCATTTCGAGGATCAGCGCGCTTGTGCTTGCGGTCACTCTTTTGTCGTCTTACGTTTTTGCAAAGGAAATAGACGAGCTCCCCGCCGATTACGGCAGGGATAACACCAACCACCGTCTTGCCGAATTCCTCGTTTCGGAGGGACTCGAATACGGATATGCGACGTTCTGGTACTCGCAGGCGATAACGGTGCTGACCAATTCCGAGGTCCGCGTCCGCAATATCGACGTCAAGGACCGCGAAGGCGTTGTCGGACGCCATTATCAGTCGAGCCTTAACTGGTACAATGATCAGGAGGGTGTCGGAGAGTACTTTATCATCCTTTCGGCAACCGAATACAGAACGGCTGCCGTGACTCAAAGATGGGAGAATTGGATGGATAATTACTATCTCCGCCATTATGAAGATCCGAACGATTGCGCGGGCTTCAGAATTTACGTTTTCTCGGAAAACGTGCTGAGTTCTTTCGGCTCGGACGCGAAGGAACAGTAAAAAACAAATGCCGACGGCTTCCGACCGTCGGCATTGAAATCTTATTAATATTGGTAATATTTATTTATACTTTTACATTCCGCAATTCATATATTTGCGGTATCATTTGATTGATGAAAGAAAGGAGTACATATAATGAAAAAGAATATTTTGTTTAATTTGTTTTTAGCGCTTTTGTTCGTTTGCGTGCTCCTTGCGTCCTGCACTCCGCAGGGAGGAGAGGTCACGACCGCTCCTATTACCGAATCGGATCCGATCACCGAAGTTCCCGAGACTACACATGAAATTACGGAAGAACTGACGGAGACCGAAACCACGGAAGCGGATACGGTTACGGAGATTCCCGAAACGACCGTTATCCCCGAAATATACGAGGCATACGCTTATTTTTATTCGCCGGACGGCAATGTTGAGAAGGTGACGGTCAAACCGGATACCGTACTGACTTCGGCGGTCTTTGAGTCCGTGGAACTTCCTGTGGACGGAAACGGTGTTAAAGTTGAACACAAAGGTTGGGAATACTCACTTACAAAGGACGGAGAGCGCAAGGCATACGATTTTGCTGCACCGCCCGTTGTTACCCTTGATGGATTACATATCTATCCCGTTCTTGAATACAGCTATCTCGTGTCCTTTGGAGCGGGAGAGGGAGCTTATCGTGAAGGCGCGATTACCGAGTTCTACTTCAAGGCGGGCGAGGTGATCGATCCCGCGGATCTTCTTGCGCGAATGCCGGAAAAGGCGGAGGACTCCGAATTTATCTATCCTTTGCTCGGCTTTTCGCTTGACGGAACTAATTTGATTGAATTTCCGATAACTGCCGGTAAGCAGCCCCTTGAGTTTACCGCGCTTTACGGCAAAGAAAAGATTGAATATACGCTTATCATCCACACAGAGTACGGCGAGCTTATCGGCGGCGGAAAGACGAAGTTCGTCAGCGGTACGCAAACCGAGATCGAGGCGGTGCTTGAGTCGTATTCCTCCTACAAGCCCGAGGACGTTTATATCGGAAACGCGCGGTACAGCTTCAAGGAGCTCAAACAGACGCGCGAGGGAAGAGAATGGACGCTCGAGCTTATCTGGGATCGTGAGATCATGCATTACACTCTGACTCTCGACCGCGCGGACGGAACCTCTCCCGAAAGTATTTCGGTTGGGGCTGATGCTAAATATACTCTACCGACCGAAGACCGCCGCGAAGATGAGATCAGATACTACGATTTCGTCGGCTGGCGCGATGCCGGCGGACAGCTTTACAACGGCGGTTACGAGCTGACTGTCGGCGGAGACCTTTCCTTCAAGGCTGAATTCGCGCCGGGTGAACGAAAGGTCTATACAGTTGTCTTTGACACCGAGATCGGAGTTTTTGAAAATGGCGCGCCCGCAATCATTCTGACTGGATATTACGGCGATCCTCTGCTCCCGCCCGCCCCTCCCGCAGCCGAAGAGCTGATCTTTGGCGAGGTCGTTTACAGCTTTGTCGGCTGGGACAGAGACCTTCCCGCTGTATTTTTCGAAAATACTTCTTATACCGCAGTCTACACGACTCCCGAAGCGGTATATTTCCTTGATTTTTATATTGACGGTGAGCTTTATCTGAGAGTTCCGCATTATGCGGGGGCAAAGCTTGAAGCTCCCGAAAGACCCGAATTTACCAAGGGTAAGATCTTCTCCGGATGGCAGGATCTGCCCGAGACGATGCCGGCGGAGGGGTTGATTATAGATGCTGCGACACGTGACGCGCAGGTCATATACATGCTTGACGGCGAGGTTATCCTCCAAAACAGCGCCGCGGTCGGCAGTCTCGTGACACTTGCCGTACCCGCGCAAAAGCATGGTCATACCGTCAGCGGATGGTCGACCATGGACATAGCTCTTATCGAAGGCAATTCCTTTACAATGCCCGAACGTGACGTCTGCTTCATCGCGGTGTCAACTCCGAATCTGCATACAGTGGCTTATATTCTCGACGGCGTGATGCTCTATACCGACAGCGTGCGGTTCGGAGAGGTCTATACCGTGCGCGGTATTGAAGTTAAAACGGGATTTGATTTTACGGGATGGCAGTCCTCAAGCGGTGTGTTTGAAGGAGAAGGAAGTGTTATAGTCATTCCCGACCGAGACGTTATTTTTGCGGCATCCTTCACGCCCTGCACCTATGCCGTTAATTATTACCTCGACGGCGAACTGCTTTACCATGACGAATATCTTTACGGCGCCGAAGTTATTCTGCGCCCCGAGGAAGAGCAGGAAGGCTGCAGCTTTTTCTGGAGCTCCGCGGGAGTAAATATTTCGAAGGGTAAATTCACCATGCCCGCATGCGACGTTGATATTTACGGAGCATTCTCGGACGGTGACAACAGGATAATCTTCATAGTTGACGGCGATCCTTACGGCACGATCGGCGTAAGAGCGGGGCAGACGGTTGATCTGAGCCTGATGCCGACGAAGCGGGGTTATACCTTTACCGGCTGGACCTGCGACGAGGTTGACGTTTCCGAGGGCGAGTTTATAATGCCCGAGGGCGATATCGTTCTCCGCGGCAGCTTTGTTCCGAATGCCTATGACGTAATATTCCTTGATACGGTTTCCGGAGAGATTATCGGAATGAGCTATCTTGACTTTGGCGCATCCTTCTCGCTCGGAGATCAGGTTTACTGCATTGCGGGCATGGTAAGCTCCGGTTGGGTGCTTCTTGTCGGAGACGCTGTTTTCGATGGCGAGGAATATATAATGCCGGATTCCGAGGTCGTTTTCGGTATAGTATGGGAAAATTGCCTGACAATTATGGTAGAAGAGGATTATTGGATACCCTATTACGATCATATTGAATACGAATGCGATAAATGCCGCTTTGACGAGAAGACCGGAACACTCTATATCTGCGATCCTTCGGTGAAATTAGCGGGTGAATCCGAGGGGATCACCGTGGTATATGAATACGAAAATCAATAAAAAACGGAGCCGATTTGCTGAAATCGGCTCCATTTGTTTTTATTTGAGCTTTATTGTTATCTGTCTGTGATCCTTGGCGCACGTGCTGAGCATCGATTCGATATATCTGGCAATAAAGGAATCGCTTTTTGAGCGCCATAGAGCAAGTCCGTCCTCGTAAAGGGATGCGTCAATGGCTCTGCCCTCGAAATATGCGGAATTTATCTTTGCGTAGGTGTTTGCCATCAGATCAATATCAGCTTCCGAAAGTCCCTGACCGACGAGCGAATCCTTTGCCGAAGACATTGCGGTGCTCTCGAAAAATTCCGTAGCGTAATCCGTAAATCGGAGCAGATTTTCGTCTGCCGCGCCGATGCTTTCAGCATAAGCGGAGACGTTTACCGATTCTGCCGAATATTCGATCTGCTTACCGTTATATGTTATTTTGCCGTAGTGCAGACCTGTTATCGAGAGCGCGGAGGTGGCGATCTCGGGGAGCTCTTCATCATCAATGATGCTCTGTATGTGGATGTGTCCGCTGAAATTACAGACGACGCCGTATTTTTTGTAAAGCTCAATGAGCTTATCAGCATTGTACATCTGGTAGCCGAAGGAGAGCATATCGCTGTGCGCGTAAAGATTCTGATGTGATACCGCGATAACGTCTATGCCCTCGGATTGCGCCTTTGAGAGCATTTCCTCCGTCCATTCAAGTGTGGAATCTTTTGCAAAGCCCTGACCGTAAATATTCGTGTCCAGCATTAATACCCAAAGCTTCTCTCCCGCCTCATAAACGAAGCTTTGCGATTCGCTGTCTCTGCTGACGGTATCGGGCATAAGCGGGGCATACAGCTCGGCGTATCCCGTTGAATCGAGCGACTCGGTCTCCTTGAGTTCTTCTCCCGAGTAATCGACCGCAGTCTTGTCTACGTCATGATTGCCCGGGATAACAAGGATATCCACTCCCGCTTCCTTGACGGCGGTAAGTTTGCCGACCAGTTCATCGTGACTTGTACGGGCTCCGCTCAGAGTAAGATCGCCCGCGATCAAAAGCGCCTTCGGCTTTTTTTCGATGACTTCGGAGAGAAATGCGTCGGTGATCTCGGAGACGTAATGTACGACCTTGCCGTCGCGTGAATACTGCGCCCCCTCGGCTATGCTGCCGTCTTCCGAGAGAAGCGAAGGCGATATGTAATGAATGTCGTTTGCTATGATAAGTTCGATCGGTTCGTCAAGCTTGCGTCTGCCGCAGGATGCGAGAAGCGGCAGCAGGATGACGGCTGAGAGAAGAAGTGCAAGTTTTCTTTTCATATGACACCTGAGTTTTTTATTTTATTATAACACAGAAATTGAGAGTTTTCAATAAAAACTTTTTAAATCCGATTTTTTATGATATAATTAAAAAAATCTCCGAAAAATTCTCAAAACTTGAAACCTTTTTGGGGTTTTGACCGTCTATATAGATGAAAGCCTACTGCAGAGGTGAAAAATGGAAGATAAAAGGATCATTGAGCTCTATTTTGAGCGATCGGAAAAAGCCATTGAAGAAACGGGAAAGAAATACGGCGGGTATATATCGTCGGTCGCCTTTTCGATACTTGCCTCAAATGAGGACACCGAGGAGGTCGTGAACGATACATATCTCCGCGCCTGGAATTCGATACCGCCGCAAAGACCGCATAAGCTCGGCGCATTTCTGGCGACGATAGCGCGCAATCTCGCGCTCGACCGTTACTCGGCACGCCGCAAAGAACGCGAAAACCTCGCCGCCGAGGCTGTGCTTGACGAGCTTGCGGACTGTCTGCCCGATGAGGGCGGACTCTCTGTTGTCGATGAAGTGGTGCTGAGAGATGCTGTTAATTCGTTTCTCGGGTCGCTTACGGAACAGTACCGTGTCGTCTTCATGCGCCGTTATTGGTACATGATGCCTGTCGCGAAGGTGGCAAAGCTTTCGGGACTCGGTGAGGCGACGGTCAAAACAATACTCCACAGAACACGCAAACAGTTTAAGGAACATCTTGAGAAAGAGGGGATAGTAATATGAAAAAGATAAAAATTGCAAAGGCTATAGGTCTTGCGGACGAAAAATACGTTGCCGAAGCCGCACCCAAGGCAAATCCGAAGGCAAGATTTTGGCGCAAATTCACGCTTATCGCGGCGTGCGTTTCGATCCTTGTGACGTCCGTCTGTCTCTGGCTTTTCCTGCCCTATGACAGAGGCGACGACCTGCCCGATGAGGTGGACGTAAACAATCTTCCCGCCGCCCTCCGCGAGTATGAGGACAGCGAGTATCTCGATCTTATGTATGCCTTTTACAAATACGACAAGGCAAACCTGAGAGGCGGAAAGAATAATTTTGAAACCTATTTTGAAGGCTTGTTTGATTTTATGGTGAACAAAGGCGGAGTTGCCATGGATGAGGATGCTGTTGACGCTTTACCTCCAATGATGCAACCCGGCGCTATGGCGCCCTCGGCGGAAGGCGATTATTTATACGGCTCGGATATGGAAAACGGTTCTTACGTTGAGACTACCGATAACCAGGTCGCGGGCGTTATCGAAGCCGATCTTTTCAAACGTACAAAGACGCATATCTTCTATCTCGACAGACAAAGTATGACACTTTACGTCTATTCTGTTGCGGGCGAGGACAGCAAGCTCGTAAATCAGGTTGCGATCAACCACGGCTATGACGATCTTTTTGCCGAGCTCTATTCGGCACAGATCTTCCTTTCGAATGACGGCAAGACTCTGACCGTCCTCGGAAACGGTATCGGACAGAGAGAGACTGAGGCGGGCAAGGAGAAACTCTCAACGACCATTCTGCTTGCTTTTGACGTGGAAAATCCCGAGGTCATCGCGCAGAAAGCGCATTTCGCGATCGCGGGCGATTATCTCTCCGCGCGTCTCGTTGACGGCAAGATCCTTCTTATGAGCAAGTATTATGTCGGTAAGGTGGATTACGACGATCCGACAAGCTTCCTTCCTATGATAGACAGCGGAAACGGCTTTGAGGTTATGAAAGCCGAGGATATCATCTTCCCCGAAACGCTTACCTCGAAGTATTACACCGTCGTAACTCAGGTCGATATGGAGACCCTTGCTCTTGAAGGCGCGGCAGGATGCCTTTGCTACTCAAACGAGCTTTACGTTTCTGCGGATAAGATCTTCCTCACAAGATCCTATTTTGAAGCATTCGAGCGCAACGACGGCGAAAGATACGTCGAAGAGGCGAGAATGACCGAGATCTACGCGCTCGGTTACGGTGCGGACGGCTTCCGCAAGCTCGGTTCGATCGGTGTTGAGGGTACTGTAAAGGATCAGTACAGTCTTGACGAATACGAGGGAATTCTCCGTGTGGTAACAACCACGGGCGGAACCAAGGTTTACGGAGCCGCACACGTGGTCAACGGCAAGATCAAGTACGG
>JAZSMP010000072.1:0-10964 GCA_045535915.1 Eubacteriales bacterium
TCAGAAGCCATATGGCTTCTGACGCTTTTAATATTATATTATTTACATTTATTTGTCGGATTTGCGATTTTTCTATTGACCTTACGCAAAATTTGTTGTATAATATAAAGGAATATATATTGCGCACATTTGCTATCAATACTTAAACGGAGTTGATCTTATGAAAAATATCGATTTTAAAAAAATTTTGCTGATCGCCCTGGGCCTTATTGTTCTTTTTATACCTACTTATATTGCTATCGCTGATTACAACAGTAAGAAACCTGATGATATCGTAACAAAAGTTACTACACTCACGATATGCGATCCCGAGGGCCGCACATATACTGTCTCTTCTGATAACGACTCCGCGGACATTATCAGCATATTCAACAACATCAACAAGAGCGGCACACCGGTCACTTCTCTTCCTGACGCACTTGCAGGCAATGGATTTCTGCTTGTTACGTACTCGACCGGTGAGTCGGATCTTTCATATAAGTATTATTTCACCATTGATTCTTCAGATTGTTATTTCGCTGATCCGGAAGGCAAGGTTTATAGAATAGCGGTCCCGCAAGCTAAAGAGTTTCTTGGATCTTCGTACTCAGTTTATCTCTATAAAACCGCAACACCGCCGGTACTCACTGCATCAGAATCACATACAATATCCGCTACTGAACTGAAGTGGTTTTATCTTGTCTCAGGTGGAACCTACCAGCAATTCGACTATATTCCCGAAACAAACGAGACTCTTACTTATGACATGGGCAATGCATTTTCCTTTGATTTCAGCATTGATCCTTCTTACGCCAATGTCAAAGTATATAATGGCGATGAGCTCCTTTTCGATGATGCGATAAACAACCTATCAGCGCTTCAGAATCTTACGATTACACGACACACCAAACTTGACTTTGTTATCACAGCTTCTTGGGATCAGACCGCTGAGTGTGAGTATTACGGTTCTGCAACTTATACATTCAATACAATGATTATGGCCCCGGCAGAATTCAAGATCGGGGAAACCGAAATCGAGCACGGAGACGTTATCGTTCTCTCCGGTGTCAATGTAAACAATCCTTCAGATGTTGAAGTTACCTTCGAGCCCGCTCTTGCAAACAACTATAAACCTACATTTTTCACTGAAGGCGAGTTTGTCCACGCACTCATTCCTTTCAGTTATGATGTTGAAAACGGAGCTTACAAAATCACCGTTTCTTATGGAATTACAAAACAGACCTTTGATCTTACTGTGAAAGATTCGAGATACGGATTCAATAAAGCGCCCACCAAGCATTCCGCTGCAGAACATCTTATTTCCACATACTACAGCGAAGAAGATGTAAAAGCATATGAGAAACTCTATTCCGAAATCTGCGCATCTTCCGAGCCGCTGATGTATTTTTCGGGAGCGTTTATAAATTATGAGAATGCCGGAACTCTCACTTCTAAAAAGTCTACCATAAAACTCGGTTTTTCTAGAGAACAGACACTTGCAGACGGTCGCCTTATAAAGCATGACGGAATAGATTTCGAAGCATCCGCGGGGATCGATGTACCGACGATGGCCAGCGGTAAAGTAATTTACACAGGAAACTGCGACGTTCTTGGAAACTTTGTTGTAGTTGATCACGGTTACGGGCTCAAGACCTGGTACGCTCACTTAAGCGAAATATCCGTATCCGTCGGTGATGTGGTTAAAACTTCTCAAGCCCTCGGTAAAACCGGAAACACAGGATTCACTCTTGAAAACAGACTTCATATAGAATTTACTGTATTCGATATTCCTGTGGCACCATTCTCCATTTGGGATGAAGGCTTGATAATCGCCAACTTTAACTGATCAAACAACTTATGCATCACAATTATATTGTGAACTCTTTGTGAATTATTCAAAAACATCTTGACAACGAAGTCAATTTGTGATATCATTTACTTATGTTTTTAATAAAAGGCTATGATAGGGATTTCTTGAAGTTTCCTTGCCACAGAGAGCCGTCGGATGGTGCGAGACGGTGCAACAAAATCAAGTTCGTCGCCCCGGAGCCGAGGAAAAGAAAGTCGTTTTGACCGTAGAATTCCTCCGTATGACTGCGTAAAAGTTTAAACAAGCGGCGCACACGCGCAAATTGAGTGGTACCGCGGGTATGGAATTTATGTTCTGCTCGTCTCAAGTTTATTCTTGGGACGAGCATGTTTTTTTGGAGGTAAAACATGGATAACATTTATGAGATAGACAAACAAATAAAAGCTATGGCTGGCAGAATAGCCGCTCTTCGAGAAATTGAAGGCTATTCGGCCGAATATATGGCAAAGCAAACCGGTGTATCTGTCAGTGAATATATTGACTGCGAGGCAGGAAAATCTGACCTTTCCTTCGCGTTTCTCTTCAGATGTGCTTCCGCCCTTGGAATTGACGTAACAGAAATTATTGAAGGTACTGCGCCGCGTCTTAAATCCTACACTCTAACACGTAAGGGCAAGGGTCAGAGAATCGAGCAGGCGCACGGAATGACTTATTACAACATCGCTCATTCCTTTGCAAACAGAACTTCAAACCCTCTGTACGTACACTGCGAATATTCGGAAAAAGCAGAACATTCCCCCATCGCTCTTGTTACTCACGAGGGTCAGGAGTGTGATATCGTTATCAGCGGCAGATTGAAAGTTCAAGTAGGTGAACATACCGAAATTCTTGAAGCAGGAGACAGCATCTATTACGACAGCTCTACGCCTCACGGTATGATCGCGCTCGACGGAAACGATTGCTACTTCTACGCAATAGTTCTTCTTCCCGATGAAAATCAGGAAAAGAACGCAAATATCACAGTTGAAGCTACTCCCGCCAAAAAGCGCGATACCGAAACACGCGTTTACAACAAATTCATTACAACCGAAGAAGATGAGAACGGTGCTCCTCTTTCGATCACATATAAGGGGGAAAACAGCTTCAACTTTGCCTATGATATAGTCGACTCGCTCGGTAAAAACAAGCCCGACAAGTTGGCAATAATGCATATTGCAGAAGACGGAACCGAAAAGCCCATTACTTTTTCACAGGTCAAACGTGCATCAGCCCAATGCGCAAACTACTTTAAGTCTCTCGGAATCAAACGCGGAGACAGAGTTATGCTTGTTCTTAAGCGCAGGTATCAGTTCTGGTACGCAATGATCGGTCTGCATAAACTTGGTGCCATTGCAATCCCGGCGACGAATCAGCTTAAAGAGCATGACTACGAATACAGATTCAAGTCAGCCGGTGTCAAAGCAATTATTTGCGTTGATGACGATTATGTCATTGAACAAGTAGAAGCTGCACTCGATGAGTGTCCTGGTGTATCCGTACGCGTTCTTGTCGGCAAGGAACGCGAAGGCTGGAAGAATTTCAATGAAGAGTATACTCTCTTCAGCAGTCATTTCGAAAGAAGCGATGATTCTCCCTGCGGCGACGATCCTATGCTTATGTACTTTACTTCCGGCACTTCGGGTTATCCCAAGATCGCACTCCACAATTACAAATATCCTCTCGGACATTTCCACACTGCAAAATATTGGCATTGTGTAAATCCCGATGGTCTGCATTTGACTATTTCCGATACCGGATGGGCAAAAGCAATGTGGGGCAAGCTTTACGGCGCATGGCTCTGCGAAGCCGCAATCTTCGTTTACGACTTCGACAGATTCGATGCTACAAAGATCCTTCCCCTCTTCAGAAAGTACAACATTACAACGTTCTGCGCACCTCCGACAATGTACAGAATGATCATAAAAGAAGACCTCTCAAAATACGATCTCAGTTCTATCGAACACGCAACAATTGCGGGCGAAGCACTCAATCCCGAAGTATTCCGTCAGTTTGAAAAGCAAACCGGACTTAAGATCATGGAAGGCTTCGGGCAGAGCGAAACAACCCTCGTTATAGGAAACCTTGCGGGAAAATCGCATAAAATCGGTTCAATGGGTAAACCTGTTCCCACGTATGACGTTGATCTTGTTGATTCAGATGGTAACACAGTCGGTATCGGTGAACCCGGAGAAATCGTTATTCACACCGAAAACGGAGCTCCGTGCGGACTTTTCTGTCAGTATTACAACGCTCCCGAAAAAACCGCAGAAGTTTGGCATGACGGCGTTTATCACACCGGCGATCTTGCCTGGAGAGATGAGGACGGTTTCTTCTGGTACGTAGGAAGAGCCGACGACGTAATCAAGTCTTCGGGATACAGAATCGGCCCGTTTGAGATTGAAAGCGTTATCATGGAGCTTCCTTACGTACTTGAATGCGGTGTTTCAGCTGCTCCCGATGAAATCAGAGGGCAGATCGTTAAGGCAAGCATCGTTCTGACCAAGGGAACAGAGCCTACTGAGGAACTCAAAAAAGATATTCAGAATTATGTAAAGAAGCGAACCGCGCCCTATAAATATCCCAGATTGGTTGAGTTCAAGACCGAACTCCCTAAAACCACAAGCGGAAAGATCATCCGCAGCAAACTCTGATAACGCAAACAATATGAAAACAAAACGAATTACTCTATTTGCAGGTCATTACGGCAGCGGAAAAACCAATGTTGCTTTAAACTACGCATACAATCTTAAACAGAATGGTTACGATACAGTAATCGCAGATATTGACACAGTTAACCCGTATTTCAGAACCAAGGATAGCGCCCAAGAACTCAAGCGGGCAGGAATCGAACTCATTGCTTCGGAATTTGCAGGATCTAACGTAGATCTCCCTGCCCTCCCCGCGGAAATGTATGACATTATCTTTGATTCCGAAAAGTATGCTGTTATCGATATCGGAGGTGATGACAGAGGAGCTTTTGCACTCGGCAGATACACTCCCGAGATCTTAAGGGAAAACAACTATAATATGCTGATGGTTATTAATATGTACCGTCCTCTGACCTCCACTCCCGAAGATACTGTAGAGATTCTGCGTGAAATTGAAGCCGCTTCAGGCATCCCTTTTACCGGATTGGTCAACAACTCAAATCTCGGCACAGGAACCACATTGGAAACATTGACAAGTTCTTTTGAATACGCCAATGCGGTCGCAAAGCTATCCGCTCTCCCTATTTGTGCAACTTCATGTCCGGATACTGCAGAATTTACCGACATTGTTGATTTCGGTCAAGAAAACGGCACTGTCTTCAAACTAAAATTACAAAAGAAAATCATATAAAGGAGAATCAAAAAATGGCTAAATTAACATTTAACATTGAAAAATGTAAGGGATGCGGTCTATGCGTTTCCGCTTGCCCCAAGCATCTTCTTATAGTTTCCAAAACAAAAATCAATCAAAAAGGTCACTACGTGGCAGAAATTACTGATATGGAATCCTGCATCGGATGTGCGTTCTGCGCAACCATGTGTCCCGATTGCATAATCAAGGTAGAAAAATAAGGAGTAAACATCATGGCTGAAAAAGTATTAATGAAAGGCAACGAAGCTATTGCCGAAGCCGCTATAATGGCAGGTTGCCGTCACTATTTCGGATATCCCATAACCCCTCAGACTGAAATTGCAGCTTATATGGCAAAGAGAATGCCTAAGATCGGCGGCACATTCCTTCAGGCGGAAAGTGAAATTGCGGCAATCAATATGGTTATCGGTGTCGCAGCAGCTGGCAAGCGAGTTATGACTTCAAGCTCGAGCCCCGGAATTTCTCTTAAAGCCGAAGGCATTTCATATCTTGCAGGATGTGATCTTCCCGCACTCGTAATCAACGTTCAGCGCGGCGGTCCCGGTCTTGGAGGAATTCAACCTTCTCAGTCGGATTATTTCCAGGCGACAAAGGGTGGCGGTCACGGTGACTTCAGAAACATCGTTCTCGCTCCCGCATCGGTTCAGGAAATGGCGGCTCTGACAGTCAAGGGATTCGACCTCGCCGACAAATACCGTATGGTAGCAATGATTCTCGCAGACGGCACAATGGGTCAGATGATGGAGCCTGTATCCCTTGATGTCTCTGAGCAGGCACAGTACGATAAGCCTTGGGCTGTTACCGGAACCAATCTTGAGCGTAAGCATAACATAGTCAACTCACTCTCTCTCGTCCCCGAAGAGCTTGAACAGCTCAATATCGAGCGTTACAAAAAGTATAAGTCCATCGAAGAAAATGAAGTTCTCGTTGAAGAGTACATGACAGAGGATGCCGAGATCGTTCTTGTTGCATACGGAATTGCGGCGCGTGTTTCAAAGAACGCAATCGCAGCTGCCCGCGCAGAAGGAATCAAGGTGGGTCTTGTTCGTCCTATCACACTTTGGCCCTTCCCGAAGGCAACTCTCGAAAAACTATCCCATACCGCGAAGGCATTCATTACGGTCGAAATGTCAATGGGACAAATGATTGAAGACGTTGAGCTTGCAACACGTTGCCGCAAGCCCGTACTTCTCTGCAACCGCTCGGGCGGTATGATCCCCACTCCCGAAGCAGTTCTCGCAAAAATCAAGGAAGCAGGAGGAATTGAATAATGGTAGTATTTGATAAACCGCACGCACTGACAGATGCGCCTTTGCATTACTGTCCCGGTTGCACACACGGTATTATTCACAGACTTGTTGCCGAAGCAATTGATGAATTCGGCATTGAAGGAAAGACAATCGGTATAGCTCCCGTTGGCTGTTCAGTAATGGCATATAACTATTTCGCATGCGATATGGTTCAGGCTGCTCACGGCAGAGCCCCCGCTGTTGCAACAGGTGTTAAGCGTGCCAATCCCGACAACATCGTATTTACATATCAGGGTGACGGTGACCTCGCATCCATCGGTATGGCAGAAACTGTTCATGCCGCAACAAGAGGTGAAAACATCACAATCATTTTCGTTAACAACGCAATCTACGGCATGACCGGAGGTCAGATGGCCCCCACTTCCCTTCCGGGTCAGGTTACCCAGACGTCCCCTTACGGAAGAGATATTTCAAGCGCGGGTTATCCAATAAGAGTGTGTGAAATGCTCGCACAGCTCGACGGCGCGGCTTATCTTGAAAGAGTTGCTGTAAACAACGTTAAAAACGTCAGAAAAGCCAAAGCAGCCATCAAGAAAGCTTTTGAAAACCAGATCAACGGAGTAGGATTCTCACTCATTGAGGTTGTTTCTACCTGCCCCACCAACTGGGGACTCACTCCGGAAGCGGCGCTTCAGTTCGTAGAAGAAAAAATGATTCCTTATTATCCTCTCGGAGTATACAAGGATAAGACTAAGGAGGCGTAAATCAATGAAAACCAATCAGATCTTAATAGCCGGTTTCGGTGGTCAGGGCGTACTCTTCACCGGTAAAATGCTTGCTTATAAGGGTATGTACGAAGGAAAAGAAGTCAGCTGGCTTCCTTCTTACGGTCCCGAAATGCGCGGCGGAACCGCGAACTGCAGCGTCATCCTCAGCGACACTCCCGTCGGCTCTCCCATAGTATCAAATCCCGATATTCTTATGGTAATGAATCTTCCTTCACTTGATAAATATGAGAATTCCGTTCCTGCGGGCGGTAAGATATTTGTAGACTCTACGTTTATCGACCGTAAAGTAAACAGAGACGATGTCGATGTTTATTATATTCCCGCAACAAAGATGGCATCCGATGCCGGAGTTCCCACTCTTGCCAACATGATCCTTCTCGGAAAGGTAATCAAAGAAACTGGTGTTATCAGTCTTGAAGGAATGAGAACTATGTTTGAAAAGATCATCTCCGCTAAACGTCAGAACCTTATTGAAACCAATCTCACAACCATTGAGCTTGGATATAACTATCAGTAAATTTGCGAAAGGAATCTAAAATTATGGATATCAAAATAGAGAAAACATTGACTCCAAAAGCGAAGCCCGATGAATCTTCTCTCGGATTCGGTCAGTATTTTACAGACCATATGTTCATTATGGACTACACCAGAGAAAAAGGTTGGCATGATGCAAGAATAGTTCCTTTCGGCAATCTTTCCCTGCATCCCGCATGCACGGTATTCCATTACGGTGCTGAAATTTTCGAAGGAATGAAGGCATACAGGACCGCTGAAGGAAAGATTCAATTGTTCAGACCCGAGCAGAATTTTGCCCGTCTCAATTCGTCGGCCGAAAGAATGAGGCTGCCTCTCGTAGATGAAGCTTTCGCTCTTGAAGCACTCGAGACTCTCATCAAGATTGATGCGGATTGGGTTCCTCACGCCCCCGGAACCTCGCTTTACATACGCCCCTTCCTTTTCGGCGCCGACCCCAAGCTCGGAGTACATTCTATCGACAGATCGGTATTCATCATCATCCTCTCTCCCGTAGGCTCTTACTACAAAGAAGGTATCAATCCCGTTAAGATCATGATCGAAACCGAAGACGTTCGCGCAGTCAAGGGAGGTACGGGATATACCAAATGCGGCGGCAACTACGGTGCTTCTAACAGAGCAGGTGAAAAGGCTGAGCAAGCGGGATACTCTCAGGTTCTTTGGCTTGACGGCGTAGAGCGCAAGTACATTGAAGAAGTTGGAGCTATGAACGTAATGTTCAAGATCAACGGCGAAATAGTTACTCCTGCACTGACCGGATCCATCCTTCCCGGCATAACTAGAAAGTCCATTCTTCAGATTCTCCGAGACGAAGGTGCAAATGTATCCGAGAGACTTCTTTCTATAGATGAACTCATTGAAGCTCTTGAAGCCGGAACACTCGAAGAGGGATGGGGATGCGGTACCGCTGCAGTTGTCTCCCCGATCGGTCAGCTTTACTACAATGGTAAGACGTATACAATCAATAACGGTAAAATTGGCGAAACTACGCAGAAGCTTTACGACACTCTCACCGGAATTCAGTGGGGCAAGATAGCTGACACACGCGGATGGGTACATCCCATAAATTAATTCAATATTTTTGTGGCCGTCTGTATTCAGGCGGCCTTTGCTATTGCAATTAGTTATTAATTGTGATATAATATATAAAAATATTGATTGTAGGTATAGTCAATGAAAATCAGATTAGCAAATATTAACGATCTTGATTGTATCCTTAACATTTATGAATGTGCCAGGTCGTTTATGAAAGAAAGCGGCAATCCAAATCAATGGGGTACGGTGAACCCACCTGCTTCACGCACTATGGAAGATATAGAAGCAAACAAGTTACATGTTGTCTGCGAAGAAGAAATTATTATCGGCGTTTTTTTCTTCGACATTGCGAATGACCCGACATATGCCGTAATATATCACGGAGAATGGCTGAACGATAAGCCTTACGGTGTAATACACAGAATCGCCGTGTCGGGCGAGGCAAGAGGTAAGGGCGTTGCAGGATTCTGCTTCGATTATGCATTTCATAAATGCAAAAATCTCAAAATAGACACGCATAAGGATAACTTGCCAATGCAAAAATCGCTCGCCAAAAACGGTTTTGTCAGATGCGGTATAATTCATCTTGCAAACGGCGACGAAAGAATAGCATTTCAGAAAACGGAGTAAATATCATGAGTAAAAAAAGACCTAACGTTTTATTCTTTTTAACAGACGACCAAAGATTCGACACAATAAGAGCTCTCGGAAACAATGAAATCAACACTCCGAATCTTGATAAACTCGTAGAACGCGGAGTAGCGTTTACTCGCGCATATATTCCCGGCGGTACAGCTTCTGCAGTTTGTATGCCGAGCAGAGCGATGATAAATTCATCAAGAACTCTTTTCAATCTTGTTCAGAACGGAAAAGAAATCCCCCAATGTGATACCACGATGTGCCAGACTTTCAGAAATGCAGGATATAACTGCCACGGAATAGGAAAATGGCATAACGGTACCGAAAGCTATACGCGTTCATTTTCAAGTGGCGACGATATTTTCTTTGGCGGCATGTGGGATCACTGGAACGTTCCGGTATGTGATTACAGAGCAGATGGCAATTATGACTGCGAAATTCCTTTTGTACCGAACTTCTCCGGAAACCAGGTGCCGGTTCACGTTCTCGCGGATAAGATCCATGCGGGAGTTCACTCAACTGAATTATTCTCAACCGACGCAATTGATTTCATAAATGAATATGATTCAGAGAATCCTTTCTTCCTCTATCTTTCATATCTTGCTCCGCACGACCCTCGTACAATGCCCGAGAAGTACCGTACAATGTACAAAGCCGAAGATATTACATTACCCGATAACTTTTCCGAAATGCCCGCATTCAGCTTTGGTTGGGCTGACAGAGGACGTGACGAGACTGTAGCCTCATTCCCGCGAAACCCTGACGAGATCAAGCAACATATCGCAGACTACTATGCAATGATAAGTCACATTGATGACAATGTTGGAAGGATTATCGACGCACTTGAAGCCAAGGGAATGCTTGATGACACTATTATTGTTTTCTGCGGTGACAACGGACTGGCAATCGGTCAGCACGGACTTATGGGCAAGCAGAATGTATATGAGCACAGCGTACATATTCCGCTTCTTATCAGCGGTCCTTCAATCCCAAAGGGAGCTAAGATTGATCAATTCGTTTACCTCCTTGACGTATTCCCTTCTCTCTGTGATATCTGCGAAATCGACACACCTGAAAGTGTCGAAGGTAAAAGTTTTGCGCCTATGTTTGCAGATAACGGTTACGTAACTCGTACCGATATGTATTATGCTTTTCAGGCGAGAATACGCGGTATCTCCGATGGTAAATACAAGCTTATTGAATACCGAACCGACAAACTAAAATTCTCACAGCTTTTCGATATTGAAAACGATCCTTGGGAAACAAGAAACTTTTTCGATTTCAACGGATATGACGAAATTGTTGACCGTTTAAGGAAGCGTATGCAAGAGTACAGAAAAGAATGGAACGAAGATTCACATATTTACGGCCGTCAATTCTGGGAACAGTACGAAAAATATGAAGCGGCAGAGGTTCATGGCGTCGACAAACCCAAAGGAACTTCGATGATCAACCAGACACGTGAATGGGCTAAATCCAAATAATCAAAATCTCGCGGCATTGCCGCGAGATTTTGATTATTTAATTTGG
>JAZSMP010000039.1:0-8478 GCA_045535915.1 Eubacteriales bacterium
GTTTCGGTCAAGCAGACCGAGGTATTCGAGGCGGCTGTTGAGTTTGCGAGAGTCGAGGGTATTCTTCCCGCGCCCGAAAGCTCACATGCGATCAAGGTTGCCATCGACGAGGCTCTCAAGTGCAAGGAGACGGGTGAAGAGAAGACCATCGTATTCGGTCTCACCGGTACGGGTTACTTCGATATGCTCGCTTACGGCAAGTATAACGACGGTCAGCTCAGCGACTACGCGCCCACCGACGAGGAAATCGCCCGCGGATTTGCCGGCATGCCCAACATTGAATAAAGAAAAGGAAGAAAAATTATGAGCGAAAAGAAGGGTATGATATTCGATTTCAACGGCACTCTCGTGCTTGATTCGCATATCCACAAGGCGGTCTGGAAGGATTTTTTTCCTCTGCACGGCAAGGAATCGCTTACCGATGAGGAAATGGAAAAGAATCTGCTCGGCTGCGGCAACACCGAAATACTGACTCGCTTTTTCAGCCCGATAACCCCCGAGGAGATCGAAAGACTCACATACGAAAAGGAAGCCGAATACCGCCGACGCGCGGTTCTCGACCCCACCTTCGTGCTTGTTCCCGGTGTCGAGGAGTTCCTTGATTATCTCAAATCCGAGGGCTATCCTATGATGATCGCAACCGGCTCGGAGATCAATAACGTCAAGTGCTATTTTGAATATTTCAAGCTTGACCGCTGGTTCTCTTGGGATCGTATTATCTACGATGACGGCATTATGCCATGCAAACCCGACCCGGATATCTATCTTCGAAGCGCGGCTCTTCTCGGCAAGAAGCCTGAGGATTGTATGGTCTTCGAGGATTCGCTTTCGGGCGTCCTTGCCGCAAGGCGTGCGAATATAGGCAGAGTCTACGGCTTCGGTCCCGGCTACACTCCCGCGAGATACGAATCGGTTGGCGGCGTTGACGGCGCGTTCGATGACTTTGCTGACTGGAAAAACTTCGATCTTACCTGAATTTCCTCCGCGGCTCGATCGAGCCGCGGATTTTTTTATAAATAATCCCGATTATTTTCGAAAAAGACTTGACAAATCGCCTTCAATGTGTTATCATTTTAGCATACTAAAGGATTAAAGTAAAAATATACTTGAAAGAGCAGGTTTTTACCATGAATAAAGATATCAGAAACATATCCCGCGAGAGAATGCACGAACTTTGGCGTGCGATCGCTTCCCTTGAAACCCCCGAGGAATGCGAGTGCTTTTTTACCGATCTTTGTACCATTGCGGAGCTTGACGAGATGGCAAAAAGACTTGAGGTCGCAAAGTGCGTTGATGCGGGAATGTCCTACGGCGATGTCGCCGAAAAGACGGGCGCAAGTACGGCGACCATCAGCCGAGTGAAGCGTGCGCTTTATTACGGCAACGGCGGATACCGCACAGTGCTTGATAAACTCGGCACAGAAGGAGAGAAGAAGAATGACTGAGAGAATGATAGATGCGCTTCCCGGACTGCTCCGCGGTCTTTATACCAAAAGCGGTTATTCGCGCTACCGCACGGTAGGCTTTGAGGAATACGATCTTTTTACAGAATACCGCGATTTTCTGACCCAAGGACAGATGATCACTTTTACGGGTGCCGGCGGCAGACTTCTTGCGCTCAAACCCGATATTACGATGTCGATCATCCGCGACGCATCGGAGGAGAGAGGAAGAACCGATAAGTTCTTCTACAGCGAGAGTGTTTACCGTGTTCCCGCAGGCGGTGACGAGTTCAAGGAGATACTCCAGATAGGTCTTGAATGTATTGGCGATATCTGCTCTTACGACCGTGCTGAGGTCGTGTCTCTGGCTTGCAGAACGCTTGCCATGACCGGATGCGATTATATGCTTGATATTTCGCATACGGGTCTTATCGACGGTATACGCAAGCTTTTCGGTATTTCCGAGCGTAACCGCGCCGAGCTTGCGCGCATGATGAAGGATAAAAACGCACCCGGTATCGCAAATCTTTGCGCTCATTCGGGTATAAAAGAAGCTGAGGCCGCAAAGCTTATTGAGCTTTCGAGACTTTCGCTTCCGATAAGAGAAGCCAAGGATGCACTGATCGCGCTCGGACTCGGAAAATTTACCGAATCAAGTGAGGCTATCTCGGAGCTTTCGATGATCGCTGATGCGCTGACCGACGGTGAAGCGAGCCGTGTAAGCCTTGATCTTTCTGTCGTTCACGGCATGAATTACTATGATGGTATAGTCATTGACGGCTACATTGACGGCGTTTCCGAGGCCGTGCTTAAGGGCGGTGAATACGGAAAGCTCATCACAAAGATGGGACGCACGGGCAGCGGACTCGGTTTTGCGCTTTATACCGATCTGCTTGAGCTTATCGATGAATCCTCCGTGAGATATTCCGCGGACGTGCTTCTCGTCTGCGGTGAGAGCGATCCCGAAACCGTTTCGGCTGCGGTGGCGAAGCTCAATGCCGAGGGCAAAACCGTTCTCGTCCAGAAGAGCGCGGCTGGCGCGGAGAGATGTCGTTCCGCTTTGAGACTGACGAGCGGCGGAGTTTTGGAGGTTATCTGATGGAAAAGAAAAAATATTTGAACGTCGCTCTGCCAAAGGGCAGGCTCGGCGAGAAGGTATATTCTTATTTTGAACGCGAGGGCATGGAAGCCGAGGGCATCCGCGAGGAGAGCCGAAAGCTCATATTTGAAAATGCAGAGGGGACGCTCCGATTCTTCTGGGTCAAGCCCTCGGACGTTGCCATTTACGTTGAACGCGGTGCCGCAGATATCGGTGTTGCGGGCAAGGATATCCTGCTTGAATATTCGCCCGACGTCTACGAGCTTTTCGATCTTGAACTTGGAAAGTGCAGAATGGCCGTTGCGGCAAAGTCGGATTTCACCGACGACCGCTCGAAGACTTTGCGCGTGGCGACGAAGTTCACGCATATTGCGGGACAGTATTATGCGTCCCTCGGCAGAAGGATAGATATTATCAAGCTCAACGGCTCGATAGAGCTTGCGCCGCTTTTGGGGCTTTCCGACGTCATCGTCGATATAGTCGAGACAGGCAGTACGCTCAAAGCCAACGGACTTGTTGAATTCAACAAGATTTGCGATATCAGCGCCAGACTCATCGCCAACAAGGCGAGCATGAAATTCAAGGGTGAGCAGATCATGCGTGTCTGCCGCGCATTTGAGAATAAGGAATAAGAAAATGATCAGAACTGTTTACAGAAAAGATATCAGCGACAGCGAGATATTTGACAGAATAAACGACGCTTCGGATATTTCCGGAGTTGTAGAAAATATTATCAACGACGTTAAGTCGCGCGGAGACGCGGCTCTTATCGAATATGCATTGAAATTTGACCGTGCCGAGCTTGATTCTCTCGAGGTTACGGCGGAAGAAATAAATGCCGCTTGCGAGAAAGTAGGCGCAGAATACATTGGTATGCTTGAGCGCGCGGCGGCAAATATCCGCGATTTTCACAGCCGTCAGGTGCGCCAGGGATTCGTCTGCAATTCAAGAAACGGCGTTTTTGCGGGACAGAAGGTGCTGCCTCTCGAAAGAGTCGGACTTTACGTTCCGGGCGGAACTGCGGCATATCCTTCGTCTGTGCTCATGAACTGCATCCCCGCGAAGATCGCGGGAGTTGACGAGATCGTAATGGTCACGCCCCCGAGCGGTGGCAATATCCCCGCGCAGATCCTTGCCGCGGCAAGAGTGGCGGGCGTTGGAAGAATATTCAAATGCGGCGGAGCGCAGGCAGTCGCGGCACTTGCATACGGCACCGAAAGCGTTCCCGCTGTAGATAAGATCGTGGGACCCGGAAACGCATACGTTGCGGAGGCGAAAAGGCAGGTCAGCGGTAAGGTCGGCGTCGATATGATCGCGGGACCGAGCGAGATACTCGTTATTGCTGACGCAAATTCAAATCCCGTTTACGTTGCGGCGGATCTTCTTTCTCAGGCAGAGCACGACAAACGCGCGTCTGCAGTTCTTGTCACCGAGAGTGAAGAGCTTGCGAAAGCCGTTACCGCGGAGATCGAAAGACAGCTTGCCGTCCTGCCGAGACAGGAAATCGCACGTGCGTCGATTGACGATCACGGACTTATCATTATCGTTGAAAGCATCGACGAGGCGGTAAAGATGTCGAATCGCATCGCTCCCGAACATCTCGAGCTCTGCGTGGACGATCCCTTCGGTTTGCTCAATAAGGTAAGAAACGCGGGATCGGTCTTCCTCGGCAGAAACTGTCCCGAGGCGGTCGGTGACTATATGGCGGGACCCAACCACACGCTTCCTACTTCGGGAACAGCAAGGTTTTACAGTCCGCTTTCGGTTGACGACTTTGTAAAAAAGATGCAATTTACCTATTTTTCCGCAGAGGCACTTGCCGATATCGCGGAGGACGTTGACATGTTTGCCCGCAGCGAGGGCTTTGACGCGCACGCCAGAAGCGTTATGAGACGCATGGGGAGAGAGTACGAATGAGCCGTTTTTTAGCAAAAAAATATCAAACTCTTGATGCCTACGTCCCGGGCGAACAGCCGAGGGATAAGAAATATATCAAGCTCAATACCAATGAATTTCCTTATCCTCCCGCGCCCGACGTCATAGCGGCGGTTAATTCGGACGTTGTATCCGATCTCCGTCTCTATTCCGACCCGACGGCGAAGGCTCTCAAGACCGCGCTTGCCGACTATTACGGTGTCGGTGCGGAGAACGTGTTCGTTTCAAACGGTTCGGACGAGTCGCTGAATTTCGCGTTTGCCTGCTTCTTTGAGGACGGAGTGGCTTTTGCCGATCTGACCTACGGCTTTTATTCTGTCTTTGCCGATCTTTACGTACTCGATGCGAATATAATACCGCTTGACCATAATTTTTCGATAGTTCCCGATGATTATATCGGACTTGACCGCGGCGCGGTTATTGCAAATCCGAACGCTCCCACGGGCAAGGCTCTGCCTCTTTCGGATATCGAAAGAATTGTTGCCTCGAACCCCGACCGCGTTATCGTGGTCGATGAAGCCTACGTTGATTTCGGCGGCGAGAGCGCAATTCCGCTGACTAAGAAGTACGATAACCTTCTCGTCTGCATGACGTATTCGAAATCGCGCGGTATGGCGGGCGCGAGACTCGGCTTTGCTATCGGAAACGCCGAGCTTATTGCCGATCTCGAGCTGATGAAGTACTCGACCAATCCCTACAACCTTGATTCGCTTGCCCTCAGAATGGGCGCGGCGGCGCTTACCGATGATTCAAAGGCATACTACGAAGAAAAGGTCGGCGAGGTTATAAAAGTAAGAGAAGAGACCGCAGAAAAGCTCAGAGAGCTTGGCGCTGAAGTGCTTCCGAGCAAGGCAAACTTCCTTTTCGTAAAGCTTCCGAATATTTCGGGAGGAGATGCGTATAAAAAGTTGCGCGAGCGCGGAATACTCGTCCGTCATTTTTCAAAGGCGAGAATTGTAGACTTTTTGCGTATCAGCATAGGTACGGCTGATGAAATGAAGGCGCTTGTTAATGCTGTCGCGGAGATAATTAAGGAGTAAAAAATGAGAACATCAACAATTGAAAGAAATACAGCCGAAACCAAGATCAAACTCACGCTTAACATCGACGGCGAAGGCAAAAGCAATATAAACACGGGTGTCGGTTTTTTTGACCACATGCTGACACTCTTTGCCCGTCACGGAGGATTTAACCTTGACGTTGTCTGTGACGGTGATGTGGAGGTCGATGCGCATCATACGGTCGAGGATGTCGGCATCTGTCTCGGAAAAGCCTTCTCGGAGGCTCTCGGCGACAGACGCGGCATCTGTCGTTACGGTGACATCATCCTTCCGATGGACGAGGCACTTATGCTTTGCGCAGTTGATCTTTCGGGCAGAGCATTTCTCGACTACCGCGTTCCGATAAAGAGACCGCGGGTCGGTACCTTCGATACAGAGCTCGGAGAGGAATTTTTCGTGGCATTTGTCCGTGAATCCAATATCTGCCTGCACCTGCGCAAGCTCGCGGGTAAGAATGCGCACCACATTCTTGAAGCTGCCTTCAAGGCAACTGCAAGAGCCATGCGCGCGTCGGCGGCAAAGGACAGCCGTTTTCCCGACGTGATTCCGTCAAGCAAAGGAGTTCTCTGATGCTTTGTGTTGTTGATTACGGAGTAGGAAATCTCTACTCGCTTTGTTCCTCGCTTGCGGCTGTCGGCGCGGAGGCTGTTGTCAGCGGCGATCCCGAGGTGATCGCGGCGGCGGACAAGATCATTCTGCCCGGTGTTGGCGCATTTGGCGACGCGGCGGCAAAGCTGCGCGAGAACGGTCTCGATAAATTGATAATTGAACGAGCCAATGCGGGCGTGCCTCTTATGGGCATCTGCCTCGGAATGCAGATGCTGTTTGACGAAAGCCACGAGTTCGGATGCCACAAAGGGCTCGGACTCATCCCCGGCAAGGTCATCTCGATGGAGGGAGTTATTGCCCCCGAGCTGAAAATACCGCAGATGGGTTGGAACGCGCTTCATTTCCCGAATGCGGAGCTTAAATCCTCGTCGCCCGTTTTCCGTGACATCGAAGAGGGAGAATTCGTTTACTTCGTTCATTCCTATTATGCCTCGGAATGCGAGGCTGATACGGTTGCTGTTTGCGATTGCGGTGTGCCGATAACTGCCGCCGTGGTGCGCGGAAACGTGATGGGATGTCAGTTCCATCCCGAAAAGAGTTCGAAGGCGGGGCTCAAGATACTCAAGAACTTCTGCGAAGGCGATTTCGGAGGTGCGAGATGAGAATAGTACCCGCAATAGATCTGATCGGCGGAAAGGCTGTCAGGCTCACACACGGCGATTATAATAAGCTTACGGTTTACGATAATGATCCTCTCGCTGTCGCAAAACGCTTCAAGGCGGCGGGTGCGGAATGGCTCCACACAGTTGACCTTGAAGGCGCGCGCGACGGCAATACGCCCAATATCGAGACGGTTTCGAGGCTCGCGCGTGAGAGTGGTCTTAAGGTCGAGATCGGCGGAGGTATCCGCTCGGTTGAGACGGCAAAAAAATATCTTGACGCCGGAGTGGAGCGCGTGATCCTCGGAACTGCGGCTGTGACTGATCCCGCGATGCTTGAAGCCTGTCTTCGTGAATGCGATGGCAGAGTTGTTGTCGGTGTTGATCTGCGAGGCGAAGCTGTTGCTATCAAGGGGTGGCTTGAGGAAGCGCCTATGAAGCGCGACGATTTCTTCCGCTCGATGACAGAGAAGGGTGTGCGCGATTTCATTGTCACCGATATTTCGCGCGACGGCGCAATGAAGGGCACGAACGTGGCTCTGTATGAATATTTATGCAAAACATATCACGGCTGTAATATCGTTGCTTCGGGCGGGGTATCGTCCTATGCCGATATTGAAGCGCTTTCGAAGATCGAAGGACTCTGGGGCGCGATAGTCGGAAAAGCCTGCTACACGGGCGATATTGATGTAAAAAAGGCTATAGAACTTGCGGAGGCGGTAAAATGATCACAAAAAGAATTATACCCTGCCTTGACGTGCGCGACGGACGTGTCGTCAAGGGCATCAACTTCGCCGAGCTCCGCGACGTTTCCTCGCCCGAAGTGCTTGCCGAGTTCTACAGCGATTGCGGCGCCGATGAGCTTGTCTTCTACGATATTACCGCGTCATCAGACGGCAGACAGCTTTTCACCGACGCGCTCAGACGAGTGGCGTCGAAGGTCTTCATACCTCTGACTGTCGGCGGCGGTATCAGAACTCTTGACGATTTCGACCGCGTCCTCAAATGCGGTGCGGACAAGGTCAGCGTAAATTCGGGCGCGATAAGCGATCCCGATCTCATTCCCCGCGCGGCTGAACGCTACGGAAGCCAATGCGTCGTTTTAAGTGCCGATATCAAGCGCGTTGACGGCAGATTCACCCTATTCAAAAACGGCGGTCGCGTCAATACCGGTATCGACGCTATCGAATGGATAGAGCGCGGCGTCAAGAACGGCGCGGGCGAGATCGTTGTCAATTCCATTGACACCGACGGCGTCGGAGGCGGATTTGATATAGAAATGCTCCGCGCGGTCAGCGAGGTCGCAGACGTGCCGATCGTTGCTTCGGGCGGTGCGGGCTCGATAGAAGATTTTATAACCCTGTTTAATACTCTCCCCGGCGTTGACGCCGGACTTGCCGCAACCATTTTCCATTTCGGCAAGATAAAAATCCCCGATCTTAAGCGTAGCCTATGCGACGCGGGAATCTCTGTGAGGTACACAAATGTTTGATATCAAGAATCTTAAATATAATTCGGACGGGCTTATTCCCGCGATCATAACAGATGCGGCTGACGGCGCCGTTCTCATGCTTGGTTATATGAATTCCGAAAGCCTCGGTATTACTCTCGAGAAGAAAAAGGTCTGCTTCTTCAGCCGTTCGAGACAAAAGCTCTGGCTCAAGGGCGAGACCTCGGGCAATTTCCTGAACGTGGTTTCGATCAAGACCGATTGTGATGCCGATACTCTTCTG
>JAZSMP010000314.1:0-4274 GCA_045535915.1 Eubacteriales bacterium
CAAAATCAAAGGGAGTTGCAATCTGTCAGGCACATGCGCCTTTCCCCTCAAGCTATATTGATGAGGAGAGAACAGCGAAAAGATTTGAAGAGATCGTTCAGAGCATGAAGAATGCGGCTTACCTCGGCGCGCCCATGATCGTTGTTCATCCGTGTACTCATCTTGATTACTCGGTAGAGGGAAATCCCGAGATTCTTTTCGAATATAACCTCAATTTCTATAAGAAGCTCATTCCTGTCGCGCGCGAGTGCGACATCAAGATCGCAATCGAAAATATCGGACGTATTTCGATCACCTCCACCCCCGAAAGACTCAACAAACTTTTCGACACGCTGAACGATCCGGTATTTACCGTTTGCTTTGACGTCGGACATTGCTTGCTTCAGGGAGTTGATCCCGCAGAAGCGATCAGAGCGATCGGACTGAGACTTGTTGACGGCTGTACACATGTTCATGATAACTGCGGCGATAAGGACACTCACACTCTGCCTTATTACGGCAAAGTTGACTGGGAAAGCGTTATGAAGGCTTTGGCGAATATTGATTACAAGGGCGACCTCAACTACGAGGCCTCGGGCTTTATCAAGGACGTTCCCACCGCACTTTACGAAGACGGACTTGCGTATATGGCAAAGGTAGGTCACTACCTTATCGAAAGATTTGAATATTATAAGAATAAGAAATAATGGAACCTAAAATACTGATCGGTCAGATACTTGGTATCGTCGCGCCGATAATAACATTTATATCTTATCAGGTCAATTCAAAGAAAAAGCTCCTGATCCTGCAGACCGCAGCAACGCTTTCTACCTGCCTTTCATATATGTTTCTCGGAGCATCGTCGGGATTTGCGCTGAATATCGTCTGCATCATCAGAAATATCGCTTTCTTCTTCCAGGATTCAAAGTCGAAGATGAATATGATCTCGGCTATTATCCTTGCCGCGGTAATGGGCGGACTCGGCTTCCTATCGTGGGAAGGACCTATCTCGCTTCTCGTGATCCTCGCGCTTGCGGCAAACACGATCTTTATGTCCTTCGGCGACGCTCAGCTCCTCAGACAGAGCGTTATCTGTACCTCGTCTATGATTCTGATCTACAATATTTTCGTATTCTCGATTGGTGGAATGATCAACGAAAGTGTAGCTATCGTAGCGTCGATAATCGGTATCGTTACTTTTGTGAAGACACGAAAGGAGAAGAAGGATGTATTATGACGAAGATCCTTTCGTAGAAAAGATAAAAGGATGTGCGGGGTTTCCTATAGACGTCGAAACCGAGTTTGATAATGAAGTGCTTTTTGATATCGTTTTCAAAGAGAAGGTAAAGCCGGAGGAAGTCGATAAAGTAACAAAAGCACTCGAAAGGTTTTTTATAAAATATAACAGATGGCATTTTAAGCCGATTCATTATATTTCATCAATGTGGGAAGATGCACCGGAGCAGATCAATGTATTCACCGTGCGTATTCATATTGATTTCGGCGGCGCAATGGCGGGTGCGTATATCGGCGCGGTCAAGGCGATTGCAAATTCCGGCGCGGATATTTACAGAATGATTATGAATTGAGAATAAGGAGTTTTTGTAATGATGAGAGAAAAACGAGAATTACCTCCCAAGAGCGAACGTATCATCGAACCGTTCAGAATGTTCGGAAACGTATATTTCGTAGGAACCTATGCCGAATCGTCGCACGTTATCGATACCGGAGAGGGACTTATAATGATCGACACGGGCTCGCCGTCAAATCTTGAAGTCATCCTTGCGGGACTTGAAAAGCTCGGCTTTGCTCCCACTGACGTAAAATACATAATCAACTCGCATTGGCATTGGGATCATACCGAAGCCACGCGCGCAATGGTCGAGCTTTCGGGCGCAAAAACCCTGATCGGACGCGAGGATTACGAAAAGGCGAAGAGGTATTTTGATGCCGACATCCTCATCTCCGAGGGCGACACGCTGACTCTTGGAAATACGACCGTAAACTTCATCGAAACACCCGGTCATACCAAGGGCACGATTTCCTTCTTCTTCAACGTAGAGGAGAACGGCAGAGTCGTCCGCGCGGGAATGTTCGGCGGTGCGGGAGTCAACACTCTCCATCAAGGCAAATTCGATTACGAAGACTGCCGCGAGGACTACCGCAAGTCCGTAAACCGCCTTCTCGGCGAAAAAGTTGAACTCTTCCTCGGCAACCACAGCTGGAATAACCATACTTATGAAAAGTGGCTCGATCTCTGCGAATATGGCGAAAACCACTTCGTCAGCGAAAGGGCGTGGACAAGATTTCTCGAATCCTGCCTGCGCAAACTTGACGAGACTATAGCTAAAGATGTATTATAAAAAAATAGCCGTCGCAATGACGGCTATTTTTAATACTTTTCAATACTGCAGATCCCGCTTTTCATTATCAGCTTGCGAAGCATAGGAGAGCAGAGTATCTTCATTTTCGGGATCTTGAAGAGAAGCTTGATACGGAGATTCGCCGTCTTTTTCTTATACTGCTTCAGGATCTTTGCGGGATCATTTTCGGAAGCGAAGGCGTCAGCAAGATATTTTCCGCTGAGAAACGCGCTGCTGATTCCCTCAAATGAGCTTGCGCTGATGAGCCCTGCGGCTTCTCCGATCAGGAAAACGTGGTCCTTGCCGGAAACAAAGTCACGTGTCGAGCGCGGACTCGTCAGGAGACACGCCTCGAGCTTTACAGCCTCGCCGAAGGAATGTCCGAGGAATTCTTCAACTCTTGCCTTCTGCTTAAAATACGCCTCACGTCCGCCTTTGATATCAAAGGCACCGCCGAAAATGACGTATCCGTCCTTGCGTATCGTCCAGGAGCAGCTGTCCGAGGTCTCGGGGTCGTAAATGCAGGAATAGCTCGGCATATCGCAGCCGTTGTCTTTGAAATGCTCCTGAATGGAAATATAAAGCTTGCTGGGAGAATCAAAATACGTTCGTCTTACGATGGATGAACCACCGTCCGCGCCGACGATCATATCCGTATGTAACACGATCTTTTCACCGTTTTCCTCTATCTCAATGCGTACTTCTCCCGGGGCGCGATTTGTCAGGGAATGGCATCTGCTTCTGATTATATCCACATTATCGGGAATCAGCGAGAGAAGCCACTCGTCAAATGACGCGCGGTCCATATTGAGATAATGACGCTGATAATTCCTCGTAATTCCCGAAGCGAGATCTATTGTCTTGACGTCAAATATCTGCGGGTCGGCAAGAATGTTTTTGGGCAAATCAATGTCGAATTGAGCAAGAACCTTCTGCGCGTCGGGTGCAAGAAGACCGCCGCAGACCTTGGACCCGGTCCTCGGCTTTTCGTCTATAAGAACTATTCTTTTATCGGGGCGGGCTTTTGCAAGCTCTCGGGCAAACGTCGCACCCGCGGGTCCTCCGCCGATAACGGCAACGTCGTAATAATTGTTCATAGCAATTGCTCCCTCGTTTGATAGCTTAATTATACAACAGAATGAGTGAGATGTCAATATAATTTTTGGCTTCGAGATAGTATGATTCAATAGCGTATGAGGGAAAATGACTTAAGTACGTTTATCTTAAGAAAACGGCAGACTACGATTTGTAGCCTGCCGATGATCTTGTTAAGTCTGTGCGTACTTCGTGCGTCGCAGGCTTTTTGTATTACTTAAATACAAGGTTGATAATGTCCATCGCAACATCAAGGTTAGTCAGTACAACCACACAACCGTCGCGTGCAATTCTCCAATTATTTGAGTTCTCGCCCTTTGCAAAATATTCAATGTTCAATTCTGCAAAATTGGTTGCCTGTTCCTCGGTAGCGAATGTGATAAATGTGCAAGACTTGGAATGGTCGCCGTTTTCAATCAAGCCGTATTGCTTAACGATTTCAACGGTAAATTCGCCGCCCATAAACGCAATTTCACTGTTTGTAAGCGAGGTTGCACGTTCTCGTTCTTCCTCTGTGATGTAGCACATACCTTCGGTCAAGCCCTTATCCTTGAGCTTTTCGATACTTTTATCCATATCGAATTTTCCGGCACAGCCAACGAGAAGCATAGCGAATACTGCCAGGATGGCTACAAGTGATATGGTTTTTTTCATAGTGTTTTTTCTCCTTTGATTAGCTTTTGCTTTTATTTAATAAGCTCGTTGAAGGGCTTTATTAACCCCGAATTATAATAACTGTATTCAATTTTTCCGTAAGTTCCTGTTTTGAGCCATCGACTTTCTCCGCTTACAGTAGCATACAACCATACTGCCAAATTGTATTTATCTGTTTCGGCA
>JAZSMP010000038.1:0-22157 GCA_045535915.1 Eubacteriales bacterium
TCTTTTGGTCAATATGCGGATTATCCCGATACTCCCGCTTATGAGGATATCAAATTCCATACAAATACTGACAGCAAACTCAAGATTACCGTATGGCATTCGGGCATTGATTCGCAAACACATGTTGCAACAGAAGCCTACGTGGCTTTTTGTATTTTCAAAGAAAACAAAATCGTATATTCATCCTCAGAAAACACTTTATGCTGTCTGAGCCCCGAATACGCACAGCACGCTTGCAAAATTATCACGGTGCAAATGGGAGCCGGATTTGCTTTGAACGGACGAGCATCCGCCGAAGAACCTCACGCCTCGGTAACCAAAGATGTAGAGATAAGTTCGTTGAGAGAAAGACCAATCAAACCTCTTTATCTCGGCAAACCGATCAAAGGAAAAGTAGTTCGTCAGGGTTATTGCAAATTCAATGACGACACGGATATTGCCTTTTTGATGTCAAACGCGATTCACGATACTCCGAAGGAAGATTCGGACGGAACTTATATTCTGTTTGACTTTGGACACGAGTCGGTCGGATTCCCCGAAATTTCTTTTGTTGCGGATGATGACTGTGACATCGCGGTAGGATGGGGCGAACATATCGTTGACGGCCTTTGCAGATCCGCGATTCACTCCCGACGTTTTACGACAAGTATAGCAGCTCATAAAGGTCATAACAAATATTTTCCCGTCCTCAGGCGCTTCGGTCTGCGTTATATGCAACTGTACTTCAATTCTACAGAAATATCCAATATCTCCGTAACATTTTATCCAACATTCCTCCCCGTGAAGATTAAAGAATTTGATTATCAAGGAGAAAACAATCAGCTCAGAAGAAAGATCCGAAATACAGCCATACATACTCTTCTCTGCTGTATGCACGAGCATTACGAAGATTGCCCATGGCGCGAGCAGGCACTCTACACACTCGATTCAAGAAACCAAATGCTTGCGGGTTATGAGGTCTTCGAAGATAAAAATGCAGAATTTGTGCGAGCAAACCTCGACCTGATCTCAAGAGGTGTAAGAAAAGACGGCATACTTGCTCTTTGCTATCCTGCGGGACTTGACTATCCGATTCCGTTTTATACTCTCGCATATCTTATGCAAATGGATGAATACATACAAAACACGGGAGATATAACACTCGCGCAAGAAAAATATGATACTCTTGTAAGTCTCCTCGATGTATTTTATAAAAACTCCGGAGAAAACCATCTTGCCAAACGTTTCCCCGATTCCGAGGGGTACTGGAACTTCTATGAATGGTCAAAGCATCTTTCCGGCTCGCCAAAATTCAAAGAATTGAAAGCAGATGAGCAGCCTTTTGAGGCAAATCTCAGCGCAGCACTATCGCTTGCTTCAAAATCAATGGCAAATATATGCAAGTCGCTCGGCAAGGATAACCAAGCTGAATTTTATGAAGACAAAGCAAAAAATATTGCGCATTCAATAGCAGAAACATTTTATGATCCGGAAACCAAGTTCTTCTTCGATTTCACAAACCGTCCCGAAATAGAGCCAAGCGCTCTTACGCAAGCAATGTGCGTACTTTGCGGAGCGGCAGATAAATTGGATCAGGAAAACATTCTTGAATCTATTGCAAATAACGGCGGATCAATAGGTGACACCGAAGTCATTCCCGCTACGTTAAGTATGGCTTGTTTCAGATATGACGCGCTCTTGAAAATCAACAAGAAAAAATATCAAAGAATAATTCTTGACGAAATTGACCGTGACTGCGGATATATGCTCGATCAAGGTGCAACCACATTTTGGGAAACACTTAAAGGCGAAACCGATTTCGGTGGCGCAGGATCTCTTTGCCACGGCTGGAGTGCTATGGCGGCATATTACTATTCAAAACTTTTATAAAGTAAGACGGCTATTCTGCTTTTTAGGCAGGATAGCCGTTTATTCATTGTGACAAATACTTTTTTAAAGCGTTAACATGCATAAAGAAAAATTCTTGCGGTTCGTTTTCAATCATTCTCTTAACTTCATCAACCTTTACCCACTTGATATTTTGCGTTTCATCGGTCGATTCATACAAATCGCCTTCAGCTCTGCAAATAAAAGTCAACAATAGAATAGAGTAAGCTCCCGACATATTTTGCGTAACGCAAAACGGTTCGAAAGAAACAATGTTCACTTCATCAATCTGACCGCAAGTAAGAGAGTTTTCGCCAATAATTTCGGTAACAGTCAATCCCGTTTCTTCATAAACTTCCCTGCGCAATGCCTCAAATATATTTTCGTACTCTCTTATTTTTCCAGCAGGAAGTTCAAGTTTGTTGTTCGTTTCTCCTCCATCACGCTTAAACCTTGTCTGCAAAAGAATATACATTTCACCGTCAATATTTTTCTCAATTATTGCACCTGCACAAGGTATAGCAAAGCTTTCACACATCACTGCTTATTTCTCAACTTTCTAAGCAATGTATCTTTAATATTCCAAAGTGACTCGGAAAGGTCAACGTAATAATTATGAGGATTTTCCCAACGGAGAACTTCCTTCCACATTGATTCAAGCTGAGCGGCACAAAGACGGCGAGATTCCTCAATATCGGGAATGGAATACACCAATCTGCCTTTATCAAATATTCTCTGCTGAAGCAGTACCGCAGTTACGTTATCAAGAACTTTTCTCTTCCATGTGTAGTGCGGATCGAAAATTTCAATAGGTTTAGTATCGTCAATGTCCTCGTCGTGAACACAGATAATATCGGCTTCCGCCTTGCCGTTTTCCTTATTGTAAAGACGGTAAAGTTTCTTGAAATGAGGTGTGGTGATCTTTTGCGGATTCTCGCTGATCTTGATTTTCGGAATTATAGTTTCATCGTCTTCTTCGATAGCGACAAGCTTATACACTCCGCCAAATACGGGACAGCTCTTTGCAGTAATAAGTCGCTCACCAATACCAAAAGCATCAACGCAAGCACCTTGGCGGATAATATCTCTTATGATATGCTCGTCAAGAGAGTTAGAAACAACGATTTTACAGTAACCAAAGCCCGCTTCATCGAGCATCTTACGGGCACGGGTAGTAAGATAGGTAATATCTCCCGAGTCTAGTCTGATAGCGCACTTTTTGATGCCCTTCGGAAGAAGAACCTCCTTAAACGCTTTGATCGCATTAGGAATACCGGATTCTAAAACATTATAAGTATCAACCAGCAAGGTTACATTTTCCGGATATAGTTCGCAATAGGTTTTGAAAGCTGTATATTCATCCGGGAACATCTGTACCCATGAATGAGCCATAGTGCCGGTAACCGGAACGTGATAATACTCGTCCGTTATAGTGCAAGCAGTTGCTCCGACACCGCCGATATACGCCGCTCTCGCGCCGAGAATCGCAGCATCCGCTCCCTGAGCGCGTCTTGAGCCGAATTCCGATATTGCTCTTCCCTCCGCAGCACGAACCATTCTTGAAGCCTTTGTTGCAATGCAAGACTGATGGTTGAACTGCATCAGAATATAGGTCTCAATAAACTGCGCCTGCGGAGCCTTTGCTCTGACGGTGATTACCGGTTCGTTGGGAAAAATGACAGTGCCTTCCGGGACAGCCCATATATCTCCTTCAAATTTGAAGTTTCTGAGATATTCGAGAAATTCCTCGTCAAAGAGTTTTTTCGAACGCAGGAACTCAATGTCTCTCTCGGTAAACGAAAGATCGTTGATATAATTGATGATCTGTTCGAGCCCCGCCGCTATGGCATAACCGCCGCCATCGGGGTTGGAGCGGTAAAATACATCAAAATATGTGTATTTATCTCCGTATCCGCACTTAATATAGCCGTTTGCCATCGTCAACTCATAAAAGTCGCAAAGCATAGTAAGATTTCTTTCAATTTCTCTCATAATGATTTACCTTTTCCTATTATTCAATAATCTCATCATCGTTTCCCGCGGAACTGTTCTTTTTGTCATTAACAAATGCCGCCATGATCGCAACAATTCCGACAGCCGATAACAACAATATTCCCACACCAAGTATACCGCTATTACCATTTTCTGCAGAAGCCGAATCAGCTCTGAGATATTCTCTGATGTTTTCGAATTCTTTTGCCAGCTGTTCATCTGAGTCAGACACGCTGTTTATCAGAACTCTGTACAGATTTAAATTGCATCTTCCGCTTCCGGTAACACGTT
This sequence comes from Eubacteriales bacterium, assembly GCA_045535915.1. GTDB lineage: Bacteria > Bacillota > Clostridia > Oscillospirales > CAG-272 > CAG-390. The sequence continues at coordinate 4,150 of JAZSMP010000038.1, forward strand.
TGAGTGTTATTTTGACAGAATCAACGCCGTCCGTGTTATCGCGGTCACTGACATCTAAAGATAACGCGCTTTCAACTCCGCCTGCAATCACGGCTTTGGATACTATCGTGCTATCTCCACTGCAGATATGTATTGCCACTTCATAAAGAGAACCGTCATCTTCTCCGCATTTGATTTCGAACGTCAAAGCGTCGCCCATCATAAGAGGCTCGGGAGAATCAAAAATATAACCAATCTCAGCATGGTTTACACCTGCGGAATCCAGATCCATGTCAGCCTGCAAAAAGCTCTCCGAACCTTCAATCTGTATATCAAGCGAGTCACAATATAAACCGTCAAACCATCCTATGTTCCCTCTTCCTGATGAATAATCCAAATATACTATTGAACCTACAAAATCCAAAACGTTCGGTTCGAGTGATCTTTCATATAAATCGTGATAAATACCTGCTCCGGAAGAATATTCGTTTATGATCTCCGACCATTCCCCGATTTCAAACACCGACCGTGCGTAAGCTGTTTCTTTATCGTTATATTGAGTATCGATGTATTTGAACAAATGAGATATACTTGAAAATTTGTCGCTCACTTCATTTTCAAAGCATATTGCGTAGAAGTCGACACCGAGAGAAGCGAGCTTCATATAATTGTATGAATAGCATACTCCCAAAGCTCCTTCAACAGTATCTGAATCGGGATACCAGCACCAGGCAAAGCCGTCATTAACCGAAGAATACTTTTTCTTGAGCGAATTGAAAAAAGTCAAGAAAGTATTGATATTGTCGGTACAAAAATATCCGTCAGCATCGGTATTGGCGACGATTTTTTCGGTTTCTTCCGATTGTGTAGTTTCGGGTATGTATGTCTCTTCTTCATAAGTGATATCAGAAAACGTTTCTTCAGTATATTCTGTTTCTGCGGGCAGGGATTCCGTTACCTCAACAGTATCATCAGTGTACACGAAGTCTTCTTCTCCGGTCTCATCGGGATTTATTTCACTGGAAAAATCGGAATCGTTAAGGCCATACGGATTGTGCATGCTTTCACACATTACCGTGAAACTGAGTTCGGTGTGTTTGTCAATATAATATGCAATCGATTCTAAAAATCCCGATGCATAAACCTTTCTGTTTTCAGTTAAAGTATCACCGACAGGAACTATCAAAGATACATTTCCGTTTCCCGCCGCCTCAATAGCAGCAAGACCAATTAAAGCAAGAGATCTTGCGTATACCGTTTCATAATCCTCAGAAACAAGTGAAGCGTAATTATACAGCACGGGCATATCGCATCCTCTGCCGAGAATTATGCCGTCCGCCTTGCCGAATTCACCGCCATCATAACGCGAAATCAAAAAATTTGTATATGCATATATCGAGTTAAGAGCTTGTACGCTATTGATAACTACGCATTTATTTTTTGTCCATAAGTTACCTTTAGTACAAAAAGGAAGTTCATTAGAATCTCCGGATATTAAAAACCTAAAATACACATTTGCTCCGGACGCGGTATACGTCAGTACTTTTTTGTCCAAATCTTTTATTACTTCCCTGTCAAAATAAAAGAGTTCGCCGTCTGCATTATAAATATAACCGCTTTTGTTGCCTCTGTCCAGCTTATCAAGGTAAATATCTATAACCGCACTCCCGGGATGGGCTGCAACCGCACCTGCCACATCATCGGTAATCACAGTTTTAAAACCCGTTGATGATGTATCGGTAGTATAATAATCCGCATATTGAGGTTCAGAGATCAATTTGATTTTTCCATCTGGGTCTATAATAGCAACAGCATACAGAGAAAGTCTTTGGGTAATAGTTACACACGGCAAATCAAATTCAAATCGTATCGTCATATTCATTGTTGCGAGAGGTTCCGACGTTTTGAGTGCCGAAGATATATTAACCCACGGGTCAAATCTGTAAACAGCGAGCTTACTTTCCCGGCTTCCGACAAGAACACTGTGCTTGATGCTTCCGCGCACCGATACCGTTTGGGAACTTCTGTCGACAATACATTCGGTAACCGTGCCGAGATTTTCAATCACGGAGGCTTCAGCGGAAATCAGAGTCCCCCAAGGCAATGTTGAAATTATTATTGTAACCGTCATTAAGACGGCAAAATATTTGATTTTTTTCATTTTACCTCCCTTAATGAAAGTTTTTTATTTATTATATCACATTTTTCAAAAATACAAAAGAGTTTTTTAAAAATTTTTTATTTTTTATTGCAAAAAGCTTTGATATATGGTAAAATATTTCTATATGATTATTCGGAGGTAACCACAATGGGAAATCCAATCTACGATTACGCAAAAAAACTCTACGCTGAATTAGGCATAGACACCGAGAAAGCTATCGAAACGGCTCTCTCTGCCCCGATATCGCTTCATTGCTGGCAGGGTGACGATGTTAAAGGATTTGAAGGAGCTCAGTCTCTTGACGGCGGTATTCAAGCAACCGGTAACTATCCCGGCGCCGCACGCACGCCCGACGAACTCATGGCTGATCTTAACAAAGCTTTGTCGCTTATGCCCGGAACCATGAGACTAAATCTTCATGCAAATTACGCAATTTTCAAAGATGGCGAAAATGCAGACCGTGACGCCATCCTCCCCGAACATTTTGAGGCATGGGCTGATTTTGCTGTTGAGCGAGGACTGGGGCTCGATTTTAACCCCACATTCTTCTCTCATCCCAAAGTTAAAGACGGACTTACACTTTCAAGTCCCGATGACGAAACACGCAGTTTCTGGATCAGGCACGGTATAGCATGTCTGCGGATAGGTGAATACTTTGCAAAACGTACAGGAAAGAAATGCCTTATCAACTTCTGGATGCCCGACGGTCTGAAGGAAATACCCGCGGACAGATATTCTCCCCGTGCGAGAATGGCAGACTCGCTCGATAAGATTCTCGCTGCAGGTTACGACAAAGATCTGGTTGACATCTCGCTTGAATCAAAGGTATTCGGAATCGGACTCGAATCTTATACCGTAGGCTCTGCGGAATTCTGTCTCGAGTATTCCGCAACAAGAGGACTTGTCCCGCTCATGGACAACGGTCACTATCACCCTACCGAGCAGGTTGCTGATAAAGTCCCTTCAATGCTTCTTTTCAACGACAAGATCGCGCTCCACGTGACCAGATGCGTACGATGGGACAGCGACCATGTCGTTCGCTACGATGACGAAACCCGTGAGATACTCCGCGAAGTTGTAAGATGCGGCGGTCTTGATAAAACGTATATAGCACTTGACTACTTCGACGCAAGCATAAACCGCATCGCAGCTTGGATCAGCGGTCAGCGCGCAGCAAGAAAGGCGCTTCTCAACGCTTTACTTACTCCCGAAACTCAGCTCGCCGATTATCAGAACATCGCAGACTATACTTCTCTGCTGGTAGTTTCGGAAGAAATAAAGACTGCGCCCTTCGGCGCAGTCTGGAACGAGCTTTGCGAACGTGCAAAGATGCCCGCAGGTCTTGATTGGTTTAACGAGATCAAGCGGTATGAAAAAGACGTTCTGTCATTGAGATAATAAAGTGAGGTAATAAAATGCTTTACAAAAAGAAAGATTCCAAGACACTTGATCTCGAATTGTTTGAGAATCCTACCGCCGAATACAGGGGCACGCCTTTTTGGGCATGGAACTGTAAACTCGACAAGGACGAATTGCTCCGTCAGATCGAAATGTTCAAAACAATGGGACTCGGCGGTTTCCATATGCACGTACGCTCGGGAATGGCTACCGAATATCTTTCGGATGAATTCATGTCTCTTATCCGCGCTTGTGCAGAGAAGGCAGAAAAAGAAGATATGCTGGCATATCTTTATGACGAAGACAGATGGCCTTCTGGATTTGCAGGCGGCTTTGTTACAAAAGATCCGCAGTACCGTATAAACTATCTGCTCTTTACTCCTAATTCCTACGAAGACGTGGGTGGAAAAATTCATACCGGGGACGAGCAGGCAAAAGCCACGCGTTCCGGAAGAGGAAAGCTTCTCAGTAAATACGATATCGTACTCAACAGCGAAGGATCGCTTGAATCCTACAAGAAAATCGAAAACGAAGCGGAAGCCAAAGGCAAAGTCTGGTACGCTTATAACGAGTCTCCTCACGAATCGCCGAGATACAACGGTTATACATACGTTGATACAATGAACAAAGCCGCTATTGACAAGTTCATTGAGATCACTCACGAAAGATACAAGGAGTGTGTCGGCGATATGTTCGGCGGTACGGTTCCTTCTATTTTCACAGACGAGCCTCAGTTTACTCATAAAAAAACGCTTCCATTCGCAGAATCCGAAGTTGATGTCACTCTCCCCTGGACTCCCGATCTGGAAGACACTTTCAAGGCTACATACGGTAAATCCCTTATTGACCATCTTCCCGAGCTCATTTGGGAGCTTGCTGACGGTGTTTCGCAGATCAGATATTTCTATCATGACCATGCATGCGAAAGATTTGCAACAAGCTTTGCTGACAACATCGGTAACTGGTGCAAAGCAAACGGAATAGCACTTACCGGTCATATGATGAAAGAGCCTACTCTTGATTCGCAGACTATGGCTGTCGGCGAGGCTATGCGTTCTCTGCGCGCTTTTGAGATTCCCGGCATTGATATGCTTGCCAACAGATACGAATACTCCACCGCCAAGCAGGCTTCTTCGGTAGCACACCAGTACGGACGCGAAGGCGTAATGAGCGAGCTTTATGGCGTTACAGGATGGGATTACGACTTCAGAGGCCACAAAATGCAGGGCGATTGGCAGGCGGCTCTCGGTATCACCCTCCGCGTTCCTCATCTTTCCTGGGTATCCATGGAAGGCGAAGCAAAGCGCGACTATCCCGCTACGATCAGCTATCAATCTCCTTGGTTCGACAAATACTCTCTCATCGAAGATCACTTTGCAAGAGTAAATACCGCTCTTGTACGCGGTACACCCAATATCAAAGTTGGCGTAATTCACCCAGTTGAATCGCTTTGGGTACACTGGGGACCTTCGTCGCAAACCGCACTTGAACGCCAGAAGCTCGATAAGTGCTTCGAAGATGTTACAAATTGGCTCCTATTCGGTTCGATCGACTTTGACTACATCAGCGAATCCCTCCTTCCCGCTCTTTGCGAAAAGGGTACAAATCCCATCAAAGTCGGCAAAATGGAATACGACGTTATCATCGTTCCTGCTTGCGAGACGATCAGATCCACCACTCTTAAACTTCTTGAAGAATTCGCTGCAGACGGCGGTAAGCTCGTATTTATGGGCAACGCTCCCAAGTACGTAGATGCGGAAGTATCTGACGAGGGTGCCAAACTTTGCGCAAAGGCTACTCACATTGAGTTTACAAGAACCGACCTTCTCCGTGAGCTTGAGGATTACAGAGTAATCGACATCAAGAACTCAAACGGATACCATTCCGAAAATCTCGTTCATCAGATCCGCCGCGACGGTGATTCTATGTGGCTCTTTATTGCTCAGGGCAAGGTTTCCCCGAACGATGATTGCTCAAGCAAGCAGGCAGTAAAGATCACCATCAGAGGTCTGCATACTCCCACTCTTTATAACACTCTTGACGGTACAGTCAAGGCACTTCCTTGCAAATATATTGCCGGCAACACCGTAATTGAAGCAGGTCTTTGGGCGCACGACAGCTTGCTCATCAAGCTTGATCCCAATCCCGATGCGATCGAGCCTGCCGTGGAAGTCAAGCAGAAAGCAAAACTAATTCAGCTTCCCAGACAGATCATATCCGAGGCAAGATTCAAACTCGGTGAGCCCAACGCACTGCTTCTCGACACGGCTGAATACTCTCTTGACGGAGAGAAATTCAACGGCGAGGAAGAAATCCTCCGTGCCGATACAGCTTGCAGAAGAAAACTCGGTTGGGAGCCTTGGGCAGGTAATGCAAATCAGCCTTGGTGTCTGCCCGCAATTCCACCCGAGCACACCATTGCTCTTAGATTCAAGATAAACAGCGAGATCGAAGTAAAAGATGCGTCACTCGCACTTGAGATGGCAGAAGCAAGCAAGATAACGCTCAATGGTGTTGACGTTCCTTCAGTTGTTACAGGATACTTTACCGATAAGGCGATCAAGACCGTATCTCTTCCTACCATTCCCGCCGGAACTTCGGAGCTCGTTATCGTTCAGCCCTTCGGACACAGAACCGCTACCGAATGGTGCTATCTGCTCGGTAACTTCGGTGTTCGCGTAAACGGCATGAAGAAGACTATCGTTGAGCTTCCCGAAACACTCGGATTTGCTTCAATCACCGATCAAGGACTTCCCTTCTACAGTGGCAAACTGACTTATGAATTTGATATTGAAAACGAGGTCGAAGGCAACGGTATTGAGATCAGACTCCACCAGTACCGCGCAGCACTGTACTCTGTTTCGGTTGACGGTGACGAGCCCACGCTCGGCGCATTTGCTCCCTATGTTGTAACAAGAGATGTGCTCTCCAAGGGCAAGCACACCGTACAGGCAACGCTCTATATCAACCGTACAAACGCATTCTCACACGTCCATTGCTCCGATCCTACACTTTCCTATCCCGGACCTACTGCATGGCGTACAGAAGGCGACAGATGGTGCTACGAGTACAGGCTCAAGCCCGAAGGTCTGCTTGCAACTCCCCGACTTGCTGTTATTGACAATCAGTAATTTATATATGAAAATATCCGATAGGCCAAAAGGTCTATCGGATATTTTCATATTTTATTCGCCTCTGTATTTTTCTGCATAATCTTTAATCTTCTCGGAATATCCATCTGCGGAGATAACTCCGCTGTCAATCGCTCTGACAATATCATCCAGATCTACGATAGGGTGAATACGCACACCGCACTTCTTTTCAATCATGCTCTTTGCGGAACAAGTGTTATTACCGATCCTTTCTTTTCTATCTACGCTCACTACAACATCCGTTGGCAATACACCGGTCTCTCTCTTTATCTTCTCCAATGCATTAATTATACTGTTTCCGGAATCAAAAGTATCGGTCAGCAATGTCATTTTGTTTGATGGATGCTTATTCTCAATCTGATATTCAACATCAGTTCCGTATTTAGAAAAGAGCGTCATACTTGTTGCAATCAAGAGCGGAGTATCAGCATCATCTATACCGACAAGGCAATGAGTTTCTATTCCGTTTTCTCGTATACATTCGGCATAAAATTCACCGAGCTTGGATATTTGACTGCTCATACGGTAAAAACGTCTGTATGTGTAATACGGACAGTTTCTGCCGCTCTTCAAAGCATATTCGCCAAATCTCAGCATTCCGTTATCAACCATAAATCTGATAAATCTCTCACGGTAATTCAGCGCATCCAAACGGTAATTGAAAAGTTCATCCATAGTGATACCAAAATATCTTGCAATAACCGGAAGCATCGTTATATCCGGCACTGACAAATGATTTTCCCATTTACTTACGGACTGTGCGGAAACAAACAGTGTATCCGCCAGTTGAACCTGAGTAATATTTTTACTCTTTCTCAAACTTTTGATTTTATCACCTATTAGCATTTCTTTTCCCCCGAAATGAACTGATTCTATTATACCACAATAAAAATAAAAGTCAATATCCGATAGGGAAAACCCTATCGGATATTGTATAAAAACTCAATTAATCAGTTCTCACGTCTCTTTGCAACAGCAACAACTCCGAGAATGGAGATAACTGCGATAAGAGCAAAGATCACGAACGAATCACCGGTGGAAGGACCTGCGGGAGGTTCGGTAGTTTCGGGAGCAGGTTCAGTAGTTTCGGGAGCAACAGGTGCTTCGTTTACGAACTTGAATTCAGCTCCGTTAACTGTTGCGGATGTAGCGGCATTGATCACGTCTTCAATAGCCTTGACAGCGGCTGCAACAACAGCTGCATCGGCTTCTGCAACGCAATCGGTCGCGGGATTGGTAGCTGCCATCCAGCCCTTGAAGGTAGCGGTGGTAGTGGTGCAATTCTTCATATAGGTAGTATCCTTGGCATTGTTAAGAACACCTACGATACCGCCGGGAGCATGACCTGTCTTGTTATCGTCGAAAGTAACGATATTACCGCTGTTGAAGCTATCAAGAACTGCTACGCCTTCCTTGTTAGAGTAACCGAGAACGCCGCCTGCGTAAGGAAGCGCGGTTGCGGAAGTGGACTTGGAAGTAACGTCAGCCACGTTTGCACAGTTTGTAATGGTAGTATTAGTGGCAGCGGAGCATCCGACTGTACCGCCGGTGTAGCTCGCATTTTCGCTCTCAGAAAGAACTGTACCGTAGTTGACGCAGTTTTCAATCTTATTAGCGATCTTCGACGATGCGGTTGCACCCACAACACCTCCGACATAGTTATCCTTGGTCGGGCTGTTATGTGCGATAGCGGTAACGTTACCGTAGTTAACGCAATTGATTATATCAGTATCCGGAGCGTAAGCAACGACACCGCCTGCGGTAAGCTTGGAACCGTCACCGATTGCGGAAATATTACCGTAGTTTACACAGTTGATAACGTTAATATATCCTGATCTTGCAAGCACGCCGGCGATGATAATGTCACCGGTAATACCCTTGCCGGTTGTGTCGATGTTCATATCAACGTCAACCTTGCAGTTGGCAAGAACGATCTTATTGGGGTTGCTGTTGCTCTGCTGACACCAACCGAGAAGTGCGCCGGAATAAATATCTCCGACTCTGTTACCGCCGTCCATCTTGCCCTCGAGGGTGATGTTGATGAGGCCGGGGGTAAAATCAGCCGCGGTGGTCATATAAGCAAAGAGACCGCCGAATCTGTAGCTGAAGGTCTGATAGAAGTTTACGATCTTGTAGCCGTTTCCGTCATAAAGACCAATGAAAGGTTTAGCGGTTCTTTCGCCGATAGGAGTCCACTCCTTGTTGCCCAAGTCGATATCTGCGGTCTGCTTGAAGTACTTGCCTTCAAAAGTTGTTCCCGCGTCTACCTGCACCTGAATGTACTTGAGATCTTCTGCAGTTTCTACGAGATAGGGGGATGCCGCGGTTCCTTCGCCCTTGAGGGATGCGGAAGCGGTTGTGCCGTCCCATGCAGCTGCGCTTGCGCTGAAAACTGACATAGAAAGCATCATAGATAAAACAAGTGCGAATGCAATGATTTTCTTCATGCCAAAATTCCTTTCTTTATTAAGGAGAGATCTCCTTTTCTTGATTCTAATTATAACAGATTTTTAAATTGTTGTCAATACTTTAATAATATTTTTTTATTTTTTATTAATTCAAATTAGGTTTCGCAGCAACATTTTTAAATTACACCGGAAAATATATGCTATCATTATCTGATCCACCGTTTCGCGCATAATTAGTGTTATAATGTAATTTGCTGTAGCGCGAAACTTTTGCTTTCGCAAGCGAAAGCAAGTGGTTCGGTTCTTTGGCTACAGCATAAATAAAAGCACACCGCGATGCGGTGTGCTTTTATTTATGGTGGAGACAACTGGAATCGAACCAGTGACCCCTTGCATGTCAAGCAAGTACTCTAACCAGCTGAGCTATGCCTCCACGCGACTTGATTATTATATCATAAACAAATAAAAAAAGCAACCCCTTTTTTGAAATTTCTGAATTATTTTTTAAAAAAGTCGAGCGATGCCAATTATACACCGCTCAAATTTTCTATTTGAAAGTCAAAATACAATGCAATTCATAAAGCGCAGTCCTGTTTGAGTCCCATTTGCACTTCGAACGTGCTTCATCATATGCGAGCCATTGACATTCGGTATGCTCATGAGACAGGACGATATCACCATTACACTCAAAGCCGAAGGCGTATTCGGGAACGACATACATATCTTTTGGCCAATTATAGAGGTGGCGTTTGCGGAAGATATCTACCTGAACATAGCACATCGAAGTCAACTGAATTATGTTCTCTGCCATTACTCCGCCTTCTTCAAATATTTCACGGCGAGCCGCTTCGAGCGGTGTTTCGTCATCTTCTCCGCCGCCTGCAATAAACTGCCAATAATTGCTGTCGGAGCGGCGCATAAGGCAATAAAGCGGTTTGCCATCAACTATCTTATATGGGACGGCAAGTATCTGCAAAGGCGCTCTCATGTTTTTCTCCTATCATTTTAATTTTATCCGTGACTATGTCCGCGGCAGCAGCCGAAAACGCTGCGACCTCGTCGGGTGTGATCGAAATATATCTTTCAACAGGTTGAAGTAATTCTTCCTTAAGCGTCATTTTCGGAATTTTTCGCACTATTGCGCCATGTGGCAGGTAATCTATATAATCGGGGAATTCCTTCAATGTCAAAATTTCGGTTATATATCCTGATGTGGAATTTTGGCGTAGATACTCGCCTTCAATTGAGTATATCTCGCGGAATCTGTCTTTTTGGGGAAATATGGTCTTCACCGTGTCCCATGTTCTTGCCATGCCTTGCGCACGTACGGATATTTCGGGATAGGCGTCAATCCTCTGCCACACGTTTGCCACCCTCTCCGGGTCGCGGATCATTCTTTGAAATTCCGCATCTGCCACGAGATGAGAATAATAACCGAGCAAAAAAGAATATTCTTCGTTAGAAGAAATATCCAAAATGTATTTAAGAACATATTCATTAAGATATCTTTCCGCGTCGGTACCGTTCTTTTTCTCTCCGCTCATCCAATGAGTTATTTCTCGTGAAGGTGTGAAGGATGTCCAATCTTCGTTTTCTATATTACAATCGGGCGCGATATTTCCGACGCAAAAGCCGCGGCGGTCAAGCCACGGCAGTTTTTGCAATACGAAATCCGCGATCATCAGGTGTGTTATCCAGGTCGCCATTTATACTTCCATACTTTCTGTCAATCAAAGGTCATACTTAATTTTAATAATGTCCGCAAGCGCCTGCGCGGTGCCCTCGATGCCGAGGACGGAGCTGTCTATCATGATCTGATAGTTCTCGGGTGAACCCCACTTTTTACCGGTATAGTAGTTATAATAATTAATTCTTCTCTTATCTGTTTTTTGAGAAAGATCTTTTGCTGCTTTTTCGTCGATTCCGTCATGACGCTCGATAATTCGGTCGATCTTGAAGTCTCTGGGAGCATAAATAAATATGCTGATACGGTTCTCCGAATTGCGAAGCACATGGTCAGCGCAACGTCCGACAATAACACAAGACTCCCTCTCGGCGATCTCCCTGATAAGCTCGGACTGTGTCATAAAGAGCTTATCGTTTATCGGGATATTCATATTATGAGCCGCGCTGTTGAAATACGACGAGCCCATAGCAAGGGTATAAAGCAAACTGCTTGTCGCCTTCTCGTCTACATGATCAAGAACGTCGGTAGACATGCCCGATTTCTGTGCCGCCATGGTTATCAGTTCTTTATCGTAAGCTTTTACGCCAAGAAGCTCACCGAGACGCAATCCTATTTCGCGTCCTCCGCTTCCGTACTGTCTTGCCACTGTTATAACAAATTTCTTCGAGCCGTCCATTGTTCCGACCTCCCTTTGAATCTTACGTAATTATTATATCATTTTTTGTTAATTTTGTAAAGACTTTTTTACAAAAAATGTTATCATCTATACGACTCCGTTTGAATATTCTATATCAAACGGAGGATAAGTACTGTGTCGATCAATATTAAAGAAAACCGAGCAAAAACTTTTATCTACAATTCCCTTCTGCTGACTCTGTCCGCGGTTCTTATGAGAACAGTCGGAGTCGCATACAACGTCTACATATCGAACCGTGTCGGTGCGGAAGTCATGGGACTTTACTCGCTTGTGGCAAACGTTTGGGGATTTGCACTTACTCTTGCAACATCGGGAATCAATCTCGCGGCAACGAGATGTGTTGCTGAGGCGGGCGAAAACAAAGCCGAAGTCGCCATTGCAATGCGCAAATGCATTTTTTACTCCCTTTCATTTGGTGCGGGGGCGGCAATGTTGCTTTTTTCGCTTGCTAAACCGATCTCGGTTTTGTGGCTGAATGATATAAGAGCCGTTAACCCTTTGAGGATAATGTCCGTATCACTTCCCGCAATTTCTATTTCCTCTGCATTATCGGGATATTTCTCGGCTGTAAGACGTGTCTGGAAATCCGCTGCAGTTCAAATAACAGAGCAAGCTATAAAAATTTTCGGAGTAGCTTTTCTGCTTACACCGCTTATGCCCCTCGGAGTCGAGTATGCTTGCGTTGCGATTGTACTCGGAAGTGCGATTGCAGAGCTTCTTTCATTTGCAGTATATGCTTTATTTTACATGGTTGAACGGAAAAAGACGCCTGACATACCGAAAGATACGTCAAAATCCCGGCGCCTTAACAAAAAAATATTTTCTATAGCTCTCCCAATAGCATTCAGCGCCTATATCAGATCGGGACTTACTACAGTAGAGCATATTCTGATTCCGTTGGGCTTGCGCGAGTACGGTCTTGATGCCGCCTCAGCTCTTGAAAGCTACGGTGTTCTCTCCGGAATGGTGTTACCTGTCGTATTATTTCCGTATGCTCTTATCCATTCCTTCACCGGTCTTCTGGTTCCCGAAATATCGGGCGGAATAGCAATAGGCGAAAAACGCCATATCGAATATATAACATCAAGAGTATGGAGACTCACAGCCATTTTCGGTCTCTGCGGTGCAGGGATCCTCGGTGTATGCTCAAAGGAATTCGGTGATGTTCTTTACACTAACTCGGACGCGGGAAGATTCATTTATATCCTCGCCCCTCTCATGCCGCTGATGTACCTTGATACCGTCACCGACTCACTCTTGAAGGGCATGGGCGAACAAGTCTATACCATGAACGTAAATATCGCCGATGCGGCTATTTCGGTCATCATGGTTCGTTTGCTTGTACCTAAATTCGGCATATTCGGATATATAGCAGTTTTATATATCGCAGAAATCTTTAATTTTGCATTATCTGCCGCAAGACTTCTTAAAAGGTGCAGATTCGAATTCAAAGTATTCAAATGGTTTCTCTTACCTTTGGGATTACTGATAATAACTTCGAGAATCAGTCAATTGATATTTGTATATTTTCCTTTTGAAACTCTTCCCGGATGGATGTCGCTTACTCTGCACGGAATAATTATTATCGCAATTTTCACGTCTCTTCTTGTAGTAACTTCATCAGCAGACAAAGAACTGCGCAGTTGGCTTGCTCTTTCTCTCGGAATAAAAAAGCACCCCGACCTTGACGATCGGGGTAAGTAAAGTTATTTTCTGTATGGGGAAAGGATACCATTGTCCATGACAAGTATTCTGTCCGCGCGCTCCGCAATCTTCATATCGTGAGTAACAATAAGAAGTGTCTGTCCGAGTTCTTCCTTGGTCTTTATCAAAAGTTCAAGAACCTCGTCGGCGTTTGCACGGTCGAGGTTACCCGTGGGCTCGTCCGCGAACACTATCTGAGGTCTGTTTATCAGGGCGCGTGCAATTGAAACTCTCTGTTGCTGTCCGCCCGAAAGCTCACTTGGCAGATGGTGAAGTCTGTCGTGAATATTAAGGGTTGCAACGAGTTTTTTGAAGTGTTCTTCATAACTATGGTCCGGTTTATTGCACATAAGCGTGGGGATCAATATGTTTTCCATAGCTGTAAACTGAGGAATAAGGTTATGATTCTGAAATACCATTCCCATAAAATTGCCGCGGAATACACCAAGCTCATCCGAAGACATTGCGGTAATTTCATTGCCTCTAATCCATATTTTGCCCGAATTGGGTCTGTCAAGACCCGCGCAGATGTGGAGAAACGTACTTTTACCCGATCCCGAAGAACCGATAATTGCAACCATTTCGCCTTCGTATATCTCGACGTTAGCACGGTTTACGGCAGTAACCACCGTATCGTACTGTTTATATTGCTTTATAACATTTTCCGCTTTAAGTATAATTTTTCTTTCTTCCATAATTTCCTCCATCATTCGCCAAGGTGCTTTTTGGCAAGACGTGCACGTTCGGTTTTCCATTTAAGATATGGCAAGTATGTTGCGGCAACAGCGCTTGCCGCCGAGAGCAGCATACATATCAGTACGCCGACAATCGAGAATTCATAGCTGTATCTGTAATCCGCGCCCATACCGAGTGAGGTCAAAAACTGATTTACAAAGATATAAATCAGCTCAGTTATGCCGAATCCGAACAGAAGCGTTGAAACAATTGCCGGTACCGTGAGCGCAACTCCGGAGAAAATATACAATCCACCGAGCTCGGATTCGGTTGCGCCGAATGCCGCAAGCATATCGTTTTCGACCTTTCGTTTTGCTCCGAACATAGACTGAGAGAAGAACCATACAGGCGGAGCAACAAGCAGAAGTATAGCTGCACAAATACTTACTATCGGCGAAATACTGCTCTTTTGCGACACATTGTTATGCAGACTGCTTCTGTTATTGATCTGTTCCACTCCGTCAAAAGTAGATATCGCGGAACGGACTTTTTCATAAACGAGATCAAGCTCATCGTACGAAAGACCGTCTTCAGCAAAAATCTTCAGCTCTTTCGCCGCTATATCTTTTTTTACGGTCTTTTCAAACAGTTCTTCGTTCATCGCGATCATATATCTGTCATCGGTATCGCCGGTATCAACGATTGCGGCAATTTCAACTTCAACATATTCAAAATCGGCTTTTACGAGCAACTGTTTAAGTACGTATTTATTGTCAGGGACATCGTATGAAATGGAGCCGTCCGCTTGCTTGAAGATTGCCAGAGTTATTTTATCCCCCACCTTGAAATTAAGCAATTCGGAATTGTTTATGTATTCCGAAACAGCTATACAGCTCTCCTCTTTCATAACTCTTTCAAGATCACCTTCGATCTTCCAACCGCCTTCACGGGTGATCTGCGAATACAATATATCATCAAGTCTGTTATATTTGAAATTGTTATCTGCGTATTTACCGCCGTTTGTCTTTACGGTTTTTGAAGCAATGCCGGAACGTTGTCTTTTGTTAAGAAACAGGAATGAATTAATTGCGGTAGCGTCAATGGAATTCTCCCATTCGACCCGCGATACACCTTCAAAATCCGCGATCTCATCGATCAGCAAATCGTCTATTCCTTCCGTGAAAGCAGATCTCAACGTAATGTCGGGAAGTTTTGTTTGCTCGGAAGCATTCACCATACTGTTTATAAACGAACCGCAAAGATAAAGCGATGAAAAAATAACTGCAGAAACAAGGAGAGTTGCATAATATCTTCTGAATCTCCAGAATCCGAACAGTTCATAATGTCTCGGGAAGCTTTTTTGGAATATTCTGAAAGATACTCGCGGAGATGAAACGTAGTTTGAATTATCACCGGCAACGATAAGTGAAGTCGGCGTTCTTGTTGCCAAAAATTTCACCGACGGAAACACGGCAAGCAATATTACCAAGAAGAGCCATATCAAAGCCCATACAAACGAAGACACTTTGAATCCGACAGCTCCGCCACAAGACGAGGACATTATTATACGAGAAATCAGCGCTATCGCAAAGGACGGTACAAACGTCAGCAATGCAATTGCAAACAGCTCCCACGCTGCTGTATGAAACAGTTTTTCAAAATCCGCACCGAAAGACATATATACTCCGTATCGGAATTTATAGTGGTTGATACGAATATTGTAAAGTATAAGCAGAATCAAAGAAGACAGAAATCCCAGCACTATAACGATAGGAATGAATACGGAGCGTATTTGTGCCGATTCTTCCAAATAAGTTACTCTCGGACTGTATTCAACAGCTACATTCTGACCGATTGCCGGATACATAAGCAAAAACAGTCTCGAATGAGCTCTTTCATCGGAATTCATAAGTATTTTAAGCTCGTACATGGTTCTGCCGCTACCATTCACATATGAAGAATATTCATACGATTCGTACATACGGTCTTCAACGTCATAAGTATCTGTTATAATAAACGTTTCATTGTAATATGAAGTCCACTCACTGCTTGAGAATCCCTCTATCTTGATATGGTAATCTGCCGCCGCATAAGCCTCTTGCTTGAGCGTAGCGGTTCGAGCCTCCAATGCGAGCACCGGAAACCAAAACATAAGTTGAACGAGCAACAAGGCAAAAAAGAATACGAAAAATTCACGGAATCCGCCGATAACGCTTCTGAAACCGTGTTTGAGATTTGAAAGCTTAAAAAATCTCGCAACAAATCCCGCCGCATCCTTGATTGCCCGGATCGGCGTGTATCGTACAAGCACGTGGTCTACATATTTGTCTTTTCTGTGTGCCATAGATTACTCCTTGTTTTCTATTTCTTTTTGTGCTGTTTTTTAATCTTATTATCAATATCCTTTAAACTTCTTCCTATATCTTCGGGAAGCTTTTCAATCAGTGCGGGACACAGCTTTTCCGTATACTTGAACATGATAATTCCATCTTCGTTATATACTTTTTTAAATTCTTTTCCGCGTCTTGGCAAATACGGAAAAGCCGAAAGATATATATACGCCGACATGTAGAGTGTTTCGACTTCCTTGAAACCTACGGACGTGCTGAGCGATGCATTCGAAAAATCCATGCCCGCGTATTTAATCTCGTCAAATTTCAGCGTTACCGACTTTCTGAAAGGAGCGCGCCACGTAACTCTGTCATCATATAAAGTAATCGTTGCCCATCCTCTCGGTGCCATTAGAAGCAATACCGCCATAGCACAGGACAGCAATATCAACGCGAGAACATAAAGCCATAAAGATTCTTCATCGGAAAAATCAGCAATTTCACCTTCGGAGACCAATAAATAGCCAACCAAAACCGGCGTAAGTATCACAAGCAAAATAAAAATTGACGTAAGTAAGAAAGTCACCAGCTCTATATAAGTTTTATAATTTCTTTTCATTTTTGTCAGTTATACAATCTTACCGAAGCTACCACTTTACCGAGAATTGCAACACTTTCTGCAATTATCGGCTCCATTGTTTTGTTTTCAGGCTGCAGGCGGTAATGTCCGTCTTCTTTATAGAAGGTTTTTACAGTTGCTTCATCTCCGATAAGAGCAACGACGATCTCGCCGTTTTCTGCGTAAGTGCGTTTATCAACGATCACAACGTCGCCATCGAGTATACCCGCTTCGACCATACTCTCGCCCTTTACATTAAGTGCAAACAGATTCTCCGGACGGCATCCGACAGAAGAAGCGCAGAAATTGATGTAGCCTTCAAAATCTTCTTCGGCAAGAATAGGCTTTCCTGCTGTAACACGTCCGACAAGCGGCACTTGATTTGCCCCTCCGGCACCGTCCATATGTATTGCACGGCTCTTACCGCCATCTCGTGTGATCAATCCCATATCGCTGAGGCGGGTCAGATACATATGCACAGTTGAAGTACTCTTAAAGCCGAGTGCGTCGCGGATATCGCGCACGCTCGGCGCGTAGCCAAGATCATTAATGGCATTTTTTATATATTCGTATACCGATTTTTCTCTTTCTGTCAGTTCTCTCATTTCGTTTTCTCCATATTTTAGTTACCAATTTATGGTTTTTGAAACAGATGTATAAAACACATTAATATTATAGCAGATTTTTTCACAAATTGCAAACATTTGTTCGTAAATTTTGCTGTACAAGTTGCATAAAATTTCGGTTGTCGATTTGGGCAACATGTTAAAAAAATGTAACATTTGAAACTCTCTATTGCATTTTGACTTATAATATTGTAAAATATTGAGTGGGTATGATATTATCCGTTAAAATCAGTAAATCTTATTCAAGGAGAATAAAAAAGAATGACCAACAACAAGTATGTCCTTAACTGGATCGACGAGATGGCAGCCATGACCAAGCCCGACAAGATCGTATGGATCGACGGCACCGAGGAACAGGCTGAGGCTCTCAGAGCAGAGGCTTGCTCCACCGGCGAGATGATCAAGCTGAATCAGGAGCTCCTCCCCAACTGCTACCTGCACCGCACCGCAGTCAACGACGTTGCACGTGTAGAGGGCAGAACCTACATCTGCACCGAAAAGAAAGAGGATGCAGGCAACATCAACAACTGGATGGCTCCCGCAGAGATGAAGGAAAAGCTCTTCAAGCTCTA
>JAZSMP010000143.1:0-2922 GCA_045535915.1 Eubacteriales bacterium
GTTACGCGGGACTTTCGCTCAAAGTTGCCGACCCCGACGAGCTCCCCGAGGGTGTCATCGGAGATATCCACGAGCGCGGACTCCGCATCTGCCTCCGCGCCGCAGATACACGCGAGAAGCTCAAGAAGATGATAGATTTGGGCTTGGACTATCAGCCTTCGAATTGTGTTTTTACTCCGATAGCATAAAGAGGGCAAAGGGCAAAGGTGAGGTAACTTTTCGCCGAAGGCGAACATTAACTTGCGCATAGCGCAACATTAACTCGCGCGAAGTACGACAGAATAACTACACGACAGAATAACTACAGAAAAGGAACTAAAACAATGATCTATATGTTTTTAGCAAACGGATTTGAAGAAGTCGAGGCTCTGATGCCTCTTGACCTTATGCGCCGTGCAGGGCTCGACGTCAAGACCGTCGGTGTCGGCGGACTTGAAATTACCGGATCGCACGGTATTACCGTCAGAGCCGATATGCTTGACAGCGATTTTTCGGATAACGCTCCCGAATGCGTCATCCTTCCCGGCGGTATGCCCGGTACGAAGAATCTCGACGCTTCGGCGGTCGTTCACAAGGCACTCGACAGCGCGCTTGAGACTGACGCTCTTATCTGCGCCATCTGCGCCGCGCCGATGATCCTCGGCAAGAGAGGTATTCTCAAGGGCAAAAACGCCACCTGCTTCCCGGGCTTTGAGGAATATCTCGAGGGCGCGAAGGTCGGCGGACGCGTCGTAAAGGACGGACAGGTCATCACCGCCGTCGGCATGGGCGCCGCGCTTGAGTTCGGTATTGAGATCGTTGCCGCCCTCAAGGGAAAAGAAGCGGCTGACAAGCTTTTCGCCGCTGTTCTTGCAAAATAAATGACAAATTACTTCAAAAACCCGGCAAATACCGCGCCGATGCTCGTGCTTGCGGTCATGCTTCTGCTCTTTACGAGCAGATTTATCGACACGGCACTTCTGACGCGCGATAACGAATACGTTGCCGTGATCGTGCTCCAGCTTCTGATCTTCCTTCTGCCCGCGGCGTTTTATATCAAGGCGCTGACGCTCGGTTTCGGAAGATTCCGCCTCTCGCTCTTCGGACCCGGACATCTGCTTCTGCTGATCTCGGGGTTGATCTCGCTGACGACCGGCACGATACTTATCGATCATTTTATTACGGGCGGTGAGACGCTCGCGTCGAATTACGATCTCTGGGGCGTTTTCATCTCGAAAAACGAGGGCACAGCGGGTAACACGCTTTATCTGATCCTCGCCTATGCCGCGCTTCCCGCTTTTTGCGAGGAATTCGTCTTCCGCGGACTTCTGATCTCGGAATACGAAAAGCGAAGCACGACCTCGGCAGTCCTTCTGTCGTCGCTCTTTTTCGCGCTTCTGCATTTTGATATCGAGCGTTTTCCCGTCTACTTTTTTGCGGGACTCATCCTTGCGCTCACGCTCTATGCCTCGCGCTCGCTCGTGGCGGTCATGCTGATCCATTTCTGCAACAACATGATCGGTATCTTCGGCAGACCCTACGTTCAGACGCTCGCCGAGCTTGGCGGAGACGGTTTCTTTATGACACTTCTGACTGCCGCTTTTCTGCTCTTTACCGCGATCTTTGCTGCCGATGCGGCAAGACTTTACAGAAACTACGCGCGGCTGAATCTTTCATCCGCCTACAGAAATATAGACCCGCCCTACCCCGAGATCACGCCCGAATCCTCTCCGCTTGAAGAAATTGCGGCGAAGCACCCGCGCATCGCGGCAACGCTCGGTTCAATTTTCTCCTTCCCCGCGCTCGTATGCTATATCGCCTACACCGCGGCGGTGTTTATTGATTTCTGAGAAAGGTAAACCAAATGGAAAAAGAAAAAGATAAAAATATTACCCCCGAAAACGAGGAAAAAAAGCCCCGTAAGCCGAAAAAGCCGAGTAAAAATGAGGTCATCGGCGGTTACACCCGAAAACAGTACGAGGATGCCCTCCGTGAGCTCGATCCCGAGGACAAGGATTTCTTTGACCGTTCCGACTACACCGAAACGCAAAGCACGGTCTCGGCGGTCATCAAGGCGCTGATATATATCATTGCCATCGTCGCAGTTGCGGTTGCGATCGCGGTATTTGCGATATCATGCGCGAACGACATTTTCGCCTTCGTTAAGGAAGAGAAGACAGTCGAGGTTGTGATCCCCGAATACGTGACGACCGACGAGCTTTCCGAGATCCTCGGCGAGGCCGGCGCGATCAATTATCCGTGGCTTTTCAGGTTCTACTGCTCGCTAAAGGACGTTGATTCGAGTCCTGTCTACAAATTCGTCGCGGGCACCTATACGGTTGCAACGAATATGAATTACGATACCTTGATGCTCTCGTTTGTTGAAAAAACGACGCTGACAACAGTGCGTATCACGTTCCCCGAGGGCTCGACGGTAGACGAGATCATCGCGCTTTTCGAGGCAAACGGCTGCTCGACGCGCGAAAAATTCCTTGAGTGTATGGAGACCTACGATTTCGGCGCGGAATACGAGTTCCTCAAGGATATCGATATGACCGACAGATACTATCTCCTCGAGGGCTATCTTTATCCCGACACATACGATTTCTATACCGGCAGAAGTCCTGAGTACTATCTCTGCCGTCTGCTTGATCAGTTCAACAAGATATTCCGCCAGTCGGGATTCTTCAAAATGGTTGAGGAATCGGAATACTCGCTTGATCAGATCATGATAATCGCCTCGATCATCGAGAAGGAGGCGTATCAGCAGAACGACTTCGATATCGTTTCCTCGGTAATTCACAACCGACTGAAAGATCCCGCGACCTTCCCCTATCTCGAATGTGACTCGACCGTCGTCTACGCGCTCTCTTGCGAGGCGGGAGAGAGGGTTACCGATATCACGGGCGAGGATCTCGATCTCGACAATCCCTACAACTCGTA
>JAZSMP010000140.1:0-4443 GCA_045535915.1 Eubacteriales bacterium
ATCTCGGTCGCCTTGGTCTTGACGTCGTAGTAAAGATCGTTGTCCTCACCCGCGCGCGAGAGATAATCAACGTAAGCGGGATCGTTTTGCGCCTTTGAGGTTACGGGAACGTAGCCCTCTGTCTGCGAATACGCGATCTGAATATCATTTGTCAGCAGATACTGCACAAAGAGCCAGGAAGCGAGGACTTCCCCGTTATCCGGCTTGTTGAAAACGCAGACCGACGGACCCTGCGAGATCATCATCGGGTTCTCCGTGTCAAACTGCGGGATCGCCATTACGGCAGTTTCAAATTCGACCTTTCGATCGGCGTGGATATCTCCTTGAGGCGCATTCGCTCCCATCCAGGTCGCGCCCGCGGTCGAGTCGATCGCAAAGATGCACTGACCGGCATTGAGGAAGTTTCCGGGGTAGGATGAGATCTTGAAGGTGGAAAACGCACCGCTTGCGGTATGCTCCGCGATCTCAAAAAGGAATTCCTTTGCCGTGTCGTTAAAAAGTCCGATCTCGCCCGAATCGGTCGAGTAAGGCGCGCCCTGCTGACGGAGAGCCTGGATCATCATATTGTCGGTCGACTTATAGATGCAGGGGATGAGGACCTTCTGTCCGTTGACGAGGAAATTGCCCTCGGCATCCTTTTCCATCGCCTTTTCGGAGACCTCCCAGACGAAGTCCCAGGTCAGCGTTTCGGGCAGAATGTAGCCGAGCTTTTCGACAAGGTCCTTGTTGATATAGCAAGCCTCACTCGAGCGCATAAAGGGGATCGCGTACTGAACGCCGCCGATGACGCCTTCCGCGAGGTATTTTCCGATTATTTCGTCCTTTTTCGGCGCTTCGAAGCGCACTTCGCTGCCGCCGAGACCGAATTTTTCATCTGCCATAAGTCCATCGAGAGGAACAACGGTATCCTCGCCCGTCATATAGGTGGCGATGTGGTCGGGATACGTGATACACACGTTCGGAGTCGTGCCGGTTGAAATATTCGTAATAACGTCATTGTAGATCAAACCGTAATCCGAGTAAAGCTTTAGCTCAACCTTGATGTTCGGATAAAGCTCCTCAAATGAAGCAACGGTGTTTTTATAGATCTCTTGCTGAACTGTGTTATTATCATTTTTCGCCCAGAAGGTGATCGTGTACTGCTTTTCACTGTCAAATTCCTCGGGGATCTCAAAATTATTATTCTTTTTTGATCCGTGGCAGCCCGTAAGCACGCCAAGGCAAAGGACAAGGGCGATAAAAGCGCAAATGGATCTTCTCATCCCTTTGTACCTCCTCTCGCAACGCCCGCCATGATCTTATTGCGGAATATGAGGAAGAGCACGATCAGCGGAAGCGAGATAACAACAACAGCCGCCATCATCGCGGGGATGTTTTCACGTCCGAAACCGTTCTCGCGGATCTCCTGAATACCGTTTGAAACGAGGTAATACGCCTGATCGTCGGTAATGAGTCTCGGCCAGACGTAGGAGTTCCAGCACTCGATGACCTTGAGGATCGTTACAGTAACTACCGTTGGGCGGCAGATCGGCACAAGCACCCTCATAAGGTACTTGAAATCGGTCGTGCCGTCAACCTTTGCGGCAAGGTAGAGCTCGTCGGGCACCTGCTCAAAGTTTTCCTTAAGCAGATAGATATAGAATACCGACGCCGCAGAGGGGAGGATGAGACCCGTGAAAGTGTTTCTCATCTCGAGATTTGTGATGGTAGTGAAATTCGTGATGACCACAAGCTCGGTCGGGATCATCATAAGCGCGAGGAACGAGATAAAGAGCAGATTCTTACCCTTGAACTCGAGTCTTGCAAAAGCGAAAGCCGAAGGGATCGCGATCACGAGCATCAGCGCAGTCGTTGCGACCGTGAAGATCACGGTGTTGAGGAAGTATTTTGCCAACGGAACCGCGGAAAACGCCTGCGCGTAGTTTTCAAAGGTCGGGGAAAGCGTAAAGAATTTTGGTATGTACTCGGTGTTGTAGGACGCGTAGCTCTTGACCGAGGTCAGAAGCATCCAATAGAAGGGGAAAATTACCACAAGTGCCCAGAAAACCAACAGAGTGAAGACCGCGATCTTCAAAATCTTGCGGCGGATATTTGCATTTTTGTCCATAATCCGTCCCCTTTCTTAATAATGAACGTGCTTCTTGCTGATAAGCAGGTTGATGCACGTGATCGTCAGCACGATGATGAATAGCAGGATCGCCGCCGCGGATGCGTAGGACGGGAAACCGCCGCTGTTGCCGTAGAGCATATCGTAAACGTAGCCGACTATGGTGTTCATCTTCGCGGCGTTGAGGTCAACGCCGAAGAGCGCGACGGAATCGCTGTACGCCTTGAACGCGCCGATAAATCCCGTGATAATGAGGTAAAAGAGCGTGGGCGAGATCATCGGAAGCGTGATCTTCGTGAACATTCTCCACTTCGTTGTGCCGTCAACAAGCGCCGCGTCGTAATAATTCTGATTGACCGATGCAAGCGCGCTCGTCAGGATGAGTATCTTGAAGGGCATTACGACCCAGACCGTGTACAGACATAGTATCAGCATCTTCGCCCAGTAGGGACCGTCTATGAAGTCCACAGACTCGCCGCCAAAGAAGTTGATCAGGACGTTGACCATGCCGTCCGTGTACGCCGTTTTCTTGAAAAGGATCATGAAAACGAGTCCGACCGCGAGGGTGTTGGTGACGTAGGGGAGAAAATATACCGTCTGGAAGAGCTTGCGCAGGGACTTGATCGACGCAAGCGCAACAGAAATGAGAAGCGAAAGCCCCGTTGAGATCGGCACGGTGATAATAACGAGAATGAAGGTATTCTTCACCGCCTGCAGGAAATAGGGGTCGCGCAGTATGTACCCGTAATTGTAAAAGCCTACGCCGAAAAAGGTCTGCGAAGCGGAATTATAACCCTCCTCGAAGGAATATATGAAAACGTCGATGAGAGGATAAACCATAAATACCCCCAAAAACAGAATCGCGGGAAGCAAATAAAGCCATGCCTTAAAATTATTGTTTTTCAAACTCATACCTCCTGATTAACCGAGATGATAATCCACTTACAACCTCATATTCGCATTCCATACCGAAGGTCTGCGCTGCCGTGGAAAAGCGAAGAAATACCAAACACATTCCTCCAATGGTAATATATATTAATTATACTTCAAAAAATCACTTTTGTCAATAGCAGCAAAGCAAAACTCTCCTTGACAACTCATATCGGTTATGATATAATTTAGCCATAAATGAGGAGGTGGGATCATGAAGCTTTATGCTCCAAAATATTATTCCGGATTCACCTGCATCGCCGACCGCTGCCGTCACAGCTGCTGCGTTGGATGGGAGATAGATATTGACGCGAGATCCATGAAAAAATATTCATCATTGTGTCATCCGTACGGAGAGATCATCAGAAACAGCATCGATCTTATCGATACCCCGCATTTTCGTCTCGGCGACGGGGATCGCTGTCCGCATCTTGACAGGCGCGGACTCTGCAGGATCATCTGCGAGCTCGGAGAAGACTGTCTTTGCGATATCTGCCGCGAGCATCCCCGCTTTTATAATTATAACACACGCGGATGCTTTGTAGGACTCGGACTTTCCTGTGAAGAAGCCTGCCGTATCATCCTCGGCTCGGATTCATACACTGAATTTACGATTATCGGCGAACTCACAGAAGAAACAGAAGCGACCGATCTCGACGCAATTACAGAGATCGAAAAGCTGTATCAGATCCTATCCGACAGGTCTTTTGCATACAAAGAAAGATTGAACCGGATCGCGTCATCCTATTCTCTGCCCTCAGAGTTTGCCAAAGAATTCCGAAATGAACTTCTTTCTTCTCTCGAATATCTCGATCAGTCACACGAGAAACTGTTCCTCGATGCTCCCGTAGCCACATTCAATACAGATAAAAACGAAATTTACGAGCGCGCTTTGGCTTATTTCATTTTCAGGCACTGCACCGCTGCCGCTGACAGATCCGAGTTCCGCGCCGCTCTCGGTTTTGCACTGTTTTGCGAAAATATTCTGCGCGCACTCACCGTCGGAAGCAATGACGTGCTTGAAACCGCCCGCATAATTTCCGAGGAGCTGGAATATTCCGAGGACAACACCGAAAGTATCAAAACTGAGTTTATTTTTTAAAAATATTACCGCCCGAGTCATATGACTCGGGCGGTTTTATTAAATATTAACTGTTTATCAGTTTTCTCTCTTCTTCTTGAAGGTGATAACAGCTGCGCCTACGGTTGCTACTGCAATGAGGGCTACTGCGAAGAAGATTGCGTTGTCACCGGTATCGGGGACGGAAGGAGTGGTGCCGGTTGCGGGAAGAACAACAGCCTTGAGGTTGGTATTCTTGGTGCAGAGCTCGTCAAGCCATGCATATCCGCAATCCTTGCAGTACCAGTACTCGATGTTACCGTTCTCGGTAGCGGTGGGAGCCTTT
>JAZSMP010000119.1:0-2433 GCA_045535915.1 Eubacteriales bacterium
TCCGAGGAAAGCGTTGAGAAAATGGCGGCAGAATCGGATATGGCTTTCCGCATACTCCTCGTACTGCACGGACTTGACGAGCCTTACAAAGAAGTATTCGGGCTTCGGGTGTTCGGTGAGCTTTCATATTCGCAGATCGCCGAGATATTCGGCAAATCCGAAAGCTGGGCAAGAGTTACTTATCATCGCGCCAAGCTGAAAATTCAAGAAAGGATGAATGAGAAAAATGAGTAAACAATGTGACATCGTACGCGATCTGCTCCCGCTGTATGTGGACGGAGCCTGTAGTGAGGCAAGCGCCGAAACTGTAAGGGAACATATTGCTTCCTGTCCCGAATGCCACGCGATCTTTGAGCAGATGTGTTCCGAAATGAACGAAGAACTGCTCAAAAAAGAAAAAGAAAGTATACTTCAAAGGCACGAAAAAAATGAGAAAAGCAAGAGAATCAAAAAGAATATCTTAATCATTACGGCGACTTTGAGTATTCTTTGCATCGCGTTTTATATTGTCGGCCTTATAAATATAACCAAGATCTGGTACAGAGAGTCGGATATGTACTCAATAGAGGAACGCAAGGAGGCAGCCGAGGTGATTAAAGAGCAATACAAGCTCGAGAAATCACCCCTCGACAACTCCCCAATTTTGTCGGAAATTCACTCCATAACCTATACAACAGATGAAATATGCAAGGATAGCCTCGAATTCTGCAATTCATTCGGGGAAGTTTACAAAGAATGTATGGTATTTCAAGTCAGGATCGACCTGAAAAATTGGGGATGGAATTACTGTTGCCATGATGAGACCTGGTATCTTGTGAAGACCGAAGAAGGAGAGTGGAAAGTTCTGACCGCCCGAACAGAGCTTTTCTTGGACATTTGGGATATACCAATGGATAAATACAAAAAACTCCCCCAAAAATAAAACACCCCTCTTCGAGGATGGATAGAGTTCGTTACTCGATGAACAATCTCCTAAGTATCGTAACAACTCGATAAATATTGCCTCTTGCATTCGTTTTTCGACATTTATAGATGTTCAGAAAACAGAATCATGCCGATCGCACATTCTCCCTCACCGGTTTACGGGGAGGGTGCAGGGTGGGGTCCATATTTGCAAATTCAAAATTACATGGATATCGGCAAAATCTCTATATGCAAACTAAATTTGAGCAGGAACGAGGCTTCCCCTTTTCGGTTTACGGAAGGGGGAGCGAGGGGGTAGGTCCCGCTTAAAGGCGCGCGAAATTTCAGCACCCAAAATAAAACCAATGCGAAATATAATAAAATCAAAAATTTCCGAGCCGCGCGAGGAAATTCACCGCAATTATTCATTATTCATTAGCGTAGCGGCTTCATTATTCATTATTCATCAAAGAGTGAAGGAGCAAAACCACCCTTAGGGGCGGTTTTACTCCTTCCGCGGATCTGTCGGTTTTCCTTGGAAAACGGCGGTGTTTAGCCGCCGAGACAGATTCGGCTTTTGCCGAAGGTAAATATGCCGACGGGGCGTCGTCTGTTTGAAGCGCAAGTTGCAGGGCGTTGCCCCGCACCCCACTAAAGAAACTTTTTGAAAAAAGTTTCTTTAGAATCTTCAAAAACTTTACCGCTTTCTTGACAATCTTCCAATTTCGTGCTATAATCAAAGCATAAATCATTTTGGAGTCTGCCATGGAAAAGCAAGAGCTTATAGAATTATTCAAGGAAAACTTCCCCTTCTGGGAGCGGATGCCCGAGCACGACCGCGAGACCTTCATCCGTTCCTCTCAGCACGTCAACTTCCGCAAGGGCGCAAATATTCACGACGGCGCGAGCTGTACCGGTGTCATTCTCGTCAAATCGGGAAGCCTGCGCCTCTATATTCTCTCGGAGGACGGCAAGGAGATCACTCTCTACCGCATCTTCCCCGGCGAGATGTGCATCCTCTCGGCTTCATGCGTACTCGAGTCGATCACATTTGACGTTTTCGTTGACTCTGAGGAGCACAGCGAATGCGTCGTTGTCGGCGGCTGTGCTTATGAGGACCTCGCAAGACGGATGCCCGAGGCGAAGATATTCGCCCTTGAAAGCGCGCTCGGCAGATTCTCCGACGTAATGTGGGTAATGCAGCAGATACTTTTTATGAGTATGGACAAGCGTCTTGCGATCTTTCTGCTCGACGAATGTGCGAAAAACGGTACCGACACCGTAAAACTGACGCACGAGCAGATCGCCAAATACATGGGATCTGCCCGTGAAGTAGTATCTCGTATGCTTAAATATTTCGCCACGGAGGGTATTATTTCATCCTCCCGCAGCGAGGGAATCAGAATCCTCGACAAACGCCGTCTCCGCGCCTTAACTTGACTTCAACTGTAAAACGCAGTTTTACAATTGGTTTTTTAACCTAAGAGAGCTAAGATCTGCTCCTTCGGTCTTGCGCCCGAGGACTTGTTG
>JAZSMP010000110.1:0-9929 GCA_045535915.1 Eubacteriales bacterium
GAGTGCGGATTTATGTCGACAATAGATACATACGACGGCATTGAGCGATTTGAATCGACCAATACGACTCCCGAATCCCCCGACGTATGGCGTCATTTTGCCAACGCGGTCAAATCGGGTATCGAAAACTACGTTGTCGAGGTATCTGCTCAAGCGCTCAAATACAAGAGAGTGGAATGGGTCAATTTCAGCGTTGCCGGTTTTACAAATATCGACAACGACCATATAAGCGAGGTCGAGCATCCCACATTTGAAGATTATTTCTACTCCAAGCTCAAACTTTTCGATAATTGCTCGATCGCGTGCGTCAATACCGATGATCCGAAGAGCGATATTATGCTTGATTATATTGATGGCAGAGTACCCGTTATCACTTTCGGTTCGCATGAAACCGATACAATCTCCTGCCGCAGGATCGAAACTCTCGCGGACGGCATTTATTTCGACGTTGTGACTCCTCTGTGGGAGCGAAGAATGAAGATCACTATGCCGGGAGAGTTCAACGTAAAGAACGCGCTCTGCGCGATTGCAATGTCGTATGCAGTCGGCATCCCGCCCGAGACCATGGAAAAAGCACTTGCCGTCGCACGCACCGCGGGAAGAATGCAGGTCTTCAAGAGCGAGGACGAAAAGGTCATAGTTATCGTTGACTATGCCCACAACAAAAACAGCTTCGAGACTCTTTGCGAATACGTTTGCCGTACTTATCCCGATCGCAAAAAGATCGCGTGCTTCGGTCTGCACGGCTCAAAATCGCAGAACAGAAGAGAAGAAGTTGGCAAGATCGTCGGCGGATGCTGCGACTATGCCGTGATATGCGAAAAGGACCCCGCAGACGAGCCTTTTGAGAAGATCGCGGGTGAGATTACCGTGCATCTCGAAGCCCTCGGCTGTCCCTTCGAGGTCGAGCAGTACAGACAGGAAGCTATCCGCAAAGCAGTATTTGCCGATATCGGAGATAGTGTTATCATGTTCGCCGGAAGAGGCGCGGAGACGCATATGATCCGCCACGGAGGCGTGTATCATTACCCCTCGGATATCGAATCCACCATCAAGGTACTTGGCGAGTACGATGCAGTCATGGCTGCAAAAAAGACCTCGGTTTGAGTCGAGAACGCCGATTTTTGATTAAAGTTTTTGTAATTTTGCAAGAAAAGTTTTTGGGAATTGCAAAAATCAACAATAATTCACTTGACAAAAGTAAAAAAATAGTTTATAATTACCTTTGGTCTTTAATGGACAGGAGGGATGTTATATGAAACGCAATCTTATAGCAATGATAGAAGAGGGGATGCCCGGCTTCTCCAAAGGTCAGAAAAGAATAGCGAATTATATACTTAACCATTACGACAAAGCCGCATATATGACTGCGTCGAAGATGGGACAGCTTGTCGGAGTTTCCGAATCAACCGTGGTGCGTTTTGCCATCGAGCTCGGATTTGACGGATACCCCGATATGCAGAAATCTCTCCAGGAACTGATCCGAATGAAGCTGACCTCGGTACAGCGTGTCGAGGTGACAAATTCCTTGATCGGAGAGGGTGACGTCCTTGAAAAGATCCTTGTCTCGGATGCGGAAAAGATACGCCGCACTCTCGAGGAGGTTGACCGCGAGGCTTTCGAGGCGGCGGTCGATAAGATCGTTGCGGCTGACAAGATATACATTATCGGTGTACGTTCGTCGTCGTCGCTGGCGGGATTCCTGAATTTCAATTTCCGCATGATCTTCGATAACGTAAAGTTCGTTCAGACTACCTCTGGCAGTGAGATGTTCGAGCAGATCATGTCTATCGGACCGAATGACGTAATGATCGCGATCAGTTTCCCGAGATATTCGAAGAGAATCGTTAATGCGGTTGAATATGCGCACAATGCGGGCGCGGATGTTATTTCTCTGACCGACAGCCATCAGTCGCCGATAGCGGGCGTCGCAGATCAGCTTCTGCTTGCGAGAAGCGACCTTGTCTCTTTCGTCGATTCGCTCGTTGCCCCCCTTTCGATAATCAACGCCATTATTGTTGCCGTCTCGCGTAAGAAGATGGACGACATCAGAGTTCGATTTGACAAGCTTGAAAAAATTTGGGATGAATATGAGGTCTACGACAAGGCGCACGAATGATGCCTTGCGGAAAATTTGGCATGAATAATTCTGATACTTCTACGGAAAATATCCGTGTAGCCGTAATAGGAGGCGGCGCTGCCGGAATGGCAGCCGCCGCCTTTGCCGCGTATGCGGGAGCCGAGGTCACTCTTTACGAGAAAAACGGCCCCGGCAAAATGGGCTGGAAGCTCGCAATTACGGGTAAGGGAAGATGTAACGTCACGAACGACTGCACCCGCGATGAATTTCTTGAAAATATACCGCGCAATCCGCGTTTTCTCTATGCCGCATATTCGGCATTTCCGCCAAGCCGAGTGATGGAACATTTCGAATATCTCGGTGTTCCCACAAAGGTCGAGCGAGGTCGCCGTGTTTTCCCCGAGTCGGATAAGGCGAGGGATATCGTCGATGCGCTGGTGCGCGATCTTGAATACTCGGGCGTTAAGGTCATCGGCGGTGCTGTTAAGAACGTAACGAAGGAAAACGGTGTCTTTACCGTTCATATGACCCATGCGGAAAAGCCGCGCGATTTCGACCGCGTGATCCTTGCCACGGGCGGCGTTTCCTATCCGAGAACGGGTTCGACCGGTGACGGACACGCTTTTGCAAAGTCGCTCGGACATAATCCCACACCGCTTACTGCGTCACTCGTTCCTCTTGTTTCTCCCGGTAAGCTTTGTCCCTCAATGCAGGGACTTTCGCTGAAGAACACGGCGCTGACGGTCGTTGAAGTCGCAAGCGGCAAGAAGGTGTACGACGATTTCGGCGAGATCATGTTTACCCATTTCGGACTGACGGGTCCCATGGCGCTTTCGGCATCGGCAAGACTCGAGAAGGTCGTGCCGGGTAAATACGAAGTGCTTCTTGACCTGAAACCCGCACTTGACGAGGCAACACTTGACTCGCGTCTGCTTTCGGATTTTTCCAAATATAAAAACCGCGATCTCGCAAACGCCCTCGGCGATCTTCTGCCGAGTAAGATGATATTGCCCTTTATCGAAATGACGGGCATTCCGCACGACACGAAGGTGCATTCGGTAACGAAAGAAATGCGTAAGAAAATGATTTCGGTATTCAAGGCGTTCCGCGTACCGATATCGGGTCTGCGCCCGATAGATGAAGCGATAATCACCCGCGGAGGTATTCCGACGGGCGAGATCGACCCGCGCACGATGCAGTCGAAGATCTGCGAAGGTCTTTATTTCGCGGGCGAGATCATTGACGTTGACGGTTACACGGGCGGTTACAACCTCCAGATAGCCTGGTCAACGGCATTTCTTGCAGGCAATGCGGCGGCAAAAGTTTAACAATTTGTAAACAATCGAAAAAACATGAAACCTTTTATGATTTTTGGAGTCTTATAATATGATGGACAAAAAGAACACACTCAAAATAGCAATAGACGGTCCCGGCGGCGCGGGTAAGAGCACTCTTGCCAAGGGACTTGCAAAAAAGCTCGGATTTGCTTACGTTGATACCGGAGCTATCTACCGCACGGTAGGCTTTGCGGCACGTGCGAGAGGTATCGCCCCCGATGACGTTTCCGCAGTATCTGCCATGCTTAAGGACATCAAGGTTGAAGCCCGTTTTGAGGGCGGACGCCAGAATATGTACCTTGACGGCAAATTTCTGGGCGACCGTATCCGCGAGCACGAGATCTCGCATTACGCATCGGCAGTATCCGCGATCCCCGCGGTACGCGAATATCTCTTCGATATGCAAAGAAGCATTGCGGACGAAAACAACGTCATCATGGACGGCAGAGATATCGGAACCGTCATTCTTCCCGATGCACAGCTCAAGATATTCCTTACCGCAACGGCGGAGGAGAGAGCTATGCGCCGTACACGCGAGCTTGAAGAAAAGGGTCAGCCTGCCGATTATGCGCAGATCCTTGCCGATATCAAGGAGCGTGACGAGCGCGACTCGAGCCGTGCCATCGCACCGCTGAAAGCTGCTGATGACGCGATCCTCTTCAATAATTCGGGTTACACCCCCGAGCAGTCGCTTGCAGAGGCACTTGAGATAGTTAAGGACAGGCTGGGCATTTCGGAGGTATAAAGATGAAGAGTAAGCTCTATGCTTTTTTGCACTTTATTCTCGCATGGCTTGCAAGACTCGTTTTTTGCATTTCCTGCAAGACGAGAAAGAAAGAGCCTCCGCTTTCGGACGGCGCCCTTCTCGTTTGCGCAAATCATATTTCGGTGCTTGACCCCGTATTGATCTGCGCGGTACTTAAGAAGCATCAACCCCGCATCATGGCGAAAAAGGAGCTCTTCAGCGTCCCTGTTCTCGGTTGGCTCGTCGGTCAGCTCGGAGCTTATCCCATAGACCGCAAGGGTGCTAACGCAGACGTTATCCTGAAGACCATCAAGATGCTTGAGGACGGTTACTGCGTCGGCATGTTCCCGCAAGGGACTCGCCGTGCGGGTGTTGAACCCGAGACTACGCCCATCAAGGCTGGTGCGGGACTCATTGCGTCGAAATCGAAGGCGAGCGTTCTGCCCATCCACATAAAGACGAAGAATTACCGCATCAAGGCTTTCCGAAAGGTCAAGCTTATAATAGGTGATCCGATACCCTATGAGGAATACACAAAGGGCGGCGAGCTTGAGGGCGATTCGAGAGCAATAACGCAGTATATCTTCGACCGTATCTGCGAGCTCGGACGCGAGGAAACGAAATGAAGTCTCATGAAATAACCGTCGCGAAGCACGCGGGATTCTGCTTCGGGGTCAAGCGCGCGACAGATATGATCGCGGAGAAGATCGAAGCGGCTGACGGCGACCGTATATTTACCCTCGGTAAGCTCATACATAACGATACGTATAACGACGAACTTTTCGCCAAGGGAGTCGGTATTACAAGCATAGAAGAACTTGAAACGCTTGCGAAAGATACCGAAAACGGCGCACCCGCATGTGTCTTTATCCGCGCCCACGGTGTTACAAAGCAAACGAACGAACTTCTTTCGTCGCTTTCGGAAAAATATCCGCGCTTCTCGTATGTTGACTGTACCTGCCCCTATGTTAAAAAGATCCATAGGATCGCAGCGGAAAATTCCGTACCGAAGACCGAAGGAGATGAACCCGTATTCATCCTGATCGGTGCAAAGGATCATCCCGAGGTAGTCGGTATCGTCAGTTACTTTGACGGAAAAAGCTTCGTGTGTTCTACTGCAGACGAACTCCAAAAGGCGATTGATGATAAAATTATTCCAAATAATGTAAACACGGTGCCGATCGTGGCGGCACAGACCACTCAAAAGTTAACGGAGTGGAAATATTCATTAAATATTATCAAAAAAGTATATACAAAGGCACAAATTTTTGATACAATATGTAATGTTACGGAAATTCGGCAGCTTGAAGCGGAAGAGCTGGCAAAAGCGTGCGAGACTATCATTGTCATCGGCGGACGCGAGAGCTCAAACACAGCAAAGCTTTACGCGGTATGCAGAGAATATTGCAAAAATACGATCTGTATATCCGAGCCGCAAGAGCTTGACGGAAAAATTCCGAGCATCCCACAAAAAGTGGGGATTGTCGCGGGGGCTTCGACACCCGGCGGCATTATAGAGGAGGTATACAACAAAATGAGCGAAATGAAACTCGACAAGGCAGAAATCAGCTTTGACGAAATGCTCGACTCAGCAATCAAAACTTTAAGTTCAGGAGACACCGTTACCGGTACTGTTATCGCAGTAAACGACGTTGAGATCAAACTCGACCTCGGCGCTAAAGTTACCGGCATACTGACCGCCGATCAGATATCCGACGATGCTTCTCTGAAGCTGAGTTCCGAGTACAAGATCGGTGACGAGATAGATGTATTTGTTATCCGCGTCAGCGATGTTGACGGATGCGCAACCGTTTCCAAAAAGCGCGCAGATCTTGACAAGAATTGGCACATCATCGTTGATGCCAAGGAAAGCGGCGAGAACCTTGAGGGTGTTGTTGCCGAGGCTGTCAAGGGCGGCGTAGTAATCAAGCTCTACGGCGCAAGAATTTTCGTACCCGCATCGCAGACCACAGTTCCGAAGGGCGGCGACCTTTCCACTCTCGTTGGCCAGACCGTTAAGTTCAAGGTTATCGAGCTCAAGGGTCAGGGCAAGAGCGCAGTAGGTTCCATCCGTGCATCTGCAAGAGAAGAGAGAAAGGCTCTCGAGTCTGCTTTCTGGGCAGAGATCGAAGAGGGCAAGTACTACACCGGTAAGGTTAGAGGAATGACCGAGTACGGCGCATTCATCGACCTCGGCGGAGTAGACGGTATGCTTCACAAGAGAGAGATGTCCTGGAAGCCGATACATAAGCCCGCTGATATCCTTAACATCGGCGATGAGCTTACCGTATTTGTTAAGTCCTTCGACCTCGAGAAGAAGCAGATCACTCTCGGATACCGCACCGAGGAGACCCATCCCTGGAAGGTATTCAAGTCCCAGTACGCTGAGGGCGACGTTCTTGACGTAACCGTTTCCAACATCATGTCCTATGGTGCATTCGCAAAGATCACCGATGACGTTGACGGACTCATCCACGTTTCCCAGATCGCTCTTACCCGCGTTGAGAACCCTGCCGACGTTCTTACTTCGGGTCAGACCGTTACCGTTAAGATCACCAAGGTTGACGATGAGCAGCAGAGAGTAAGCCTCTCTATCAGAGCTCTCCTTGAGGAGACCGCTGAGGAGCCCGCAGACGACCAGATCGACGACGGCTACGCAGAGGATGCTGAATAATTCTTAAATGAATAAAATTGAGGTGAGTCTGCAAGGACTTGCCTCTTTTTTTACATTTCAGCACTGAATTTTTACAAAAAGACTTGCAAAAATATCCGACTTCGGGTATAATATAGTTAATGAAATTATACGAAAGAGGTACATACCATGCTTACCAAAGACAGAGTTATCGTTTGTAAAGATTATGACGAGATGTCCCGCCGCGCGGCTGACGTTTTCGTCGACTACATCAAGGCAAATCCCGAGGGTATTCTCGGACTTGCAACCGGCTCATCTCCCGAGGGAATCTACTCTTACCTTATTGAGGACAACAAGGCGGGTAAGATCGATTTCTCCGGAATCAAGACCTATAACCTTGACGAATACTACCCCATCGAGCCCACCCACGATCAGAGTTACCGCTACTTCATGAACGACCGCCTTTTCGACCACGTTAACATTGACAAGGCAAATACCTTCGTTCCCGACGGAAAGTGCGAAGATCCCGATGCATTCTGCAAGGCATATGACGAAAAGGTCGTTGCTGCAGGCGGTATCGGCGTTCAGCTTCTCGGCGTAGGACGCAACGGCCACATCGGCTTCAACGAGCCCGGTGAAGAGCTCATCGGTGCAACTCACCTTACCTCTCTCTGCGAGAGCACCATTGATGCAAACTCCCGTTTCTTCCCGACCCGCGATGACGTTCCGCGCCACGCTATTACTATGGGTATGGACGGTATCCTTTCCGCAGAGTGCATCGTTCTTGTTGTTTCCGGTAAGGAAAAGCACGACGCACTTATGATGCTCCTCAGCGGCAAGTATTCCACAAACGCGCCCGTAACTCTTCTTCGTTCGCATAAGAACGTCTACGTCTTCTGCGACGAGGCGGCTTACAACGGTTAATTTGAAATGAGCGAATTTTTCAATAAAGTCAAGCTCGAGGCGGAAACAGTTCTTACCGAACTTTTTGCCGAGGCAAAGCTTAAAAAGGGTGATATCCTCGTCATCGGCTGCTCGACCTCCGAGGTCGCGGGCGGCAGAATCGGCAAGGATTCCTCTGCGGAAGCCGCAGAAGCCATCTTCTCGGCTGTCAAGCCCATACTTGACGAAAAGGGAATATACCTTGCCGCGCAGTGCTGTGAGCACCTCAACCGCGCGCTGATCGTAGAGCGCGAGTGTATGGAAAAGTATAATCTTCCCGAAGTCTGCGTAATACCGCATCCCCACGCGGGCGGCTCGTGGGCAACGAAGGTCTGGGGCGAATTTGACTCTCCCGTCGCCGTCGAAAGCATTGCGGCGCACGCGGGAATCGATATCGGTCTGACTCTCATCGGAATGCACCTCAAGGCAGTTGCCGTTCCCGTAAGAGTAAGCCTCTCGAAGATCGGAAACGCAACCATCACCTGCGCCCGCACCCGACCGAAACTCATCGGCGGATGCCGCGCGATTTATCCCGACTAAAATACAGATCCAGTTGCGCATTTTGCGCAACGGGGTTTTTATAATTATCTTTATGGAATGTTAAAAAACTTTTAAAATATGATTGACAATAATACCTTTGTTATGGTATAATATAATATATGTTTGTCGGAGGTAGAATGAAATGGAATTTTCCGGATCGGTACAGCAAAATATAAAGACATTTCTGATAACCTCCTGCAAGGGCGGTGTAGGAAAATCGACGGTGGCGGCGAATATCGCCATGGCTGTCGCGAATCACGGCAAGCGAGTATTGCTTGTTGACTGCGACTTTTCAAACCGCTCGCTCGACCTTATCCTCGGATGCGAGGAAGAAGTCGTTTACGATATATGCGACCTTGTATCCGGCCGCGCCACCACTGCAAGGACGGTCATGCAGGACAGCCGCGAGGCGCGTTTGAATTTCATTGCCGCTCCTCATTTCAATAAAGATAACTTCACTCCCGAGCAGTTCCGCGAGGCGGTGCATGCTGCGGCAAGAGAATTCTTCTGCGAGTACGTTTTTATCGATACCCCCGGAGCTGTCGACGGCACACTACAGCTTGTCGCAAGCGCGGCTGACGGCGCGCTGA
This sequence comes from Eubacteriales bacterium, assembly GCA_045535915.1. Lineage (GTDB taxonomy): Bacteria > Bacillota > Clostridia > Oscillospirales > CAG-272 > CAG-390. The sequence goes on from JAZSMP010000110.1 coordinate 8,867, forward strand.
TCGTTACCTCGCATCAGCCGACGACGGTCAGAGGTGCTGAGAAGACGGGCTATCAGCTCGAAGACCTCGGTGTGAAAGAGCAGTATCTCGTAATCAACAGATATGATAAAAAGAGCGTTCTCGACGGTACAAGTCCCGGGCTGAATTGGTTGATCGACCACACTCACGTACCGCTTATCGGTGTTATCCCCGATTCAAAGGATCTCGAAAAGGCACAGATCGCGGGTCAGCTTGCTTGCGAGCTCAGACGCGACCGCGAAAAGGCGCGCGACGCCTTCGACGAAGTCGCCCGCAGACTCTGCGGCGAGAGGATCCCGATAATGTCCTACCTCCCCGAAAAGAAAAGAAGAAAGCTTCTTTATTCATAAAGCCAGTAAGAATTATGCGAAAGGAATGAGAAAATGGAAATAGCTATCGTTGCGCACGACAAGAAAAAAGAACTTATGGCGGAATTCTGTACCGCTTATTGCGGCATTCTCTGTAAGCATAACATTTATGCTACAAGCATTACCGCAAAATATATTTCCGATGCTACCGGTCTTAATATCGAGCGCCTTCTTACGGGCAATCACGGCGGAGAAGAGCAGATCGCGCAGAGAATCGCTTATAACGAGATCGACCTTCTCATTGATTTCCGTGATACCGATCCTTCTGTTCTTACAAATGAGCGCTCGAACGAGCTGCTCCGTCTTTGCGATATGTACAATATTCCCGTAGCGACAAATATCGGTACAGCGGAGGCTCTTATCATCGCGCTTGACCGCGGAGATCTTGAATGGAGAACCGTAGTAAATCCGCGTACCTCGCGCAAACATTGAAGAATTTTCATTATACCTCTTGACAAATCCGCCTTTGAGGTGTATAATATCTCGTAATCATTTTTAATGCAACGGACAAGTCCTTGCGATCATTTCGTCCACAGAGAGGAAGCGTACGCTGAAAGCTTCCGTCGAAACCGCAAAGGGTACCACCGCTGTGTCATTATGAATATTTATTATTAAAGTAATAAGTTCGGGTGGAACCGCGCAATAAACAGCGCCCCGACGGCATTATAATGCCGTCG
>JAZSMP010000006.1:0-5118 GCA_045535915.1 Eubacteriales bacterium
ATGGCTATCTCGCACTGTTACGATCTTGAATCCATCCATATTCCCGCTGATCTGACGGTTATGGAAGAAAGTGCGATCATAGCATTCGGGAATATTCGCAGCATCACCGTTGATCCGAAAAATCCGCGCTATTACAGCGTAAACAATTGCCTTATCGACAGAGAAACAAAGACGTTGCTTCTCGGTTGCGACACAAGCATTATTCCAACCGACGGAAGTATCGGCGCTATAGCACCACATGCGTTTACGATATGCAAAGGCATTGAAAGCATCACGATTCCCGAGGGTGTGACAAAAATCGGGCGTGACGCCTTCTACAAATGCACGTCGCTCCGCAGCGTTGAGCTCCCCGAAAGCCTGATTACAATAGATTCGAGCGTTTTTGCGAACTGTTCGTCACTGGAAACGGTGAAGCTCGGCGGCAAAGTCGAGTATATGGGAGATTACGCTTTTTCCGAATGTGAGAAATTGGGCGAGATAATACTCCCCGACAGCCTGAGCTTTCTCGGGAACTATGCTTTTCAGGGTTGTACCGCTCTGAAGCGCGCGGTTTTGTCAAAGAATCTGGAAACTCTAGAGCTGATGAATTTCGCCTCCTGCAAAAATCTTGAAAGCGTTATTATACCCGAGGGTATAAAGAATATCGGCACAGATACTTTTTCGGATACTGCGCTTAAAGAGATAATAATCCCCGCGAGTGTTGAGACAATCGAGAGAGATGCATTCGGATATTGCGAGAGCCTTATGAGCGTAAGCTTTGCGGGTACTGTTTCCGAATGGATTGCCGTTGAGAAGGACGTCGGTTGGCACACGGTTGGCACGTTCAAATCAATCCGCTGTGCGGACGGAGACGTTAAGCTCTACTCGGATTCCGAGGACGGAGGCAGCATCGGACTTGAATACGAGATCAATGCGGATGGCAAGAGCGTACGGTTGATCGGCGAAGGAATCTGTACCGATGCGAGGATAGTCATTGCCTCGAAATTCCACGGTATTCCCGTAACCGAGATCTATTTCGTGGCGTTGTCCTCCAGCTCCTTTATCGAGGAGATCGTGATTCCCGAAAGCGTGACGGTTATTCGCAACGGAGCCTTCGGATATTGCAATAATCTCAAAAAAGTGACTCTTCCGAGCGCGCTGGACTGTATATCCGATTCTGTTTTTGCCGATTGCGAAAGTCTTGAGAGCATAGTGATTCCGAGAAAGGTAAAGCGAATCGAAACCTGGGCGTTCAGGGATTGCAAAAAACTTACCGAGTTTACCTTTGCAGGCACAGTAGCCGAATGGGACGCCATTGAGAAGGGCAGGGGCAACGATTGGAACGAAGGCTGTCCCTTCACCGTCATCCATTGCTCTGACGGCGACGTTGAAGTCAATGAATACGACGGCAGCCGCGGGCTTGAATACGCGGTGGAAGGCAACTACGCGGTTCTCGTCGGAATCGGCACTTGCACCGATAAGAATATCGTTATCGCGTCGAAATATAACGGTGTACCCGTGACCGAGATCGGTGACAGCGCGTTCCTCGGCTGTAGCGGCATAAAGAGCGTTCTTATTCCCGAGAGCGTAACAAGCATAGGTGCACACGCTTTCAGCTTGTGCGAAGGTCTTGAAAGTGTTAATATTCCAAATAAGGTCACAAGTATCGAGACCTATGCCTTCCACGCCTGCAAGAGCCTGAAAGTCATTGATATCGGCAACGTGACAAAAATTGATGATTTTGCTTTTACGATGTGCGAAGGTCTTGAGAGCATAAGCTTTGGTAACAAATTACAGAGCATCGGTTATCAGGCTTTCTTCCATTGCTCAAGCCTCAAGGAGCTCACCCTCCCCGACAGCCTCACAACCATTGCCGATTGGGCGTTTGACTGCTCAAGCCTCAGACGTGTAAGCGTCGGCAAGAACATCAAAAAGATCGGCGAGGCGGCCTTCATTATGTGCTCGGAGCTTTCGGAATTTGTCTACCGAGGCACGCGCGAGTCCTGGAAGTCCGTAACGCTCGGAGAGGATTGGAAATCCCGGCAGATCTCATTGATCAAATGCTCGGACGGTGATATCGACCTTAACGCTTCTCCCGAATATGACGGAAGCCAAGGTCTTGTTTATCAACTGAGCAAGGACAAAAAGAGCGCGTCTCTTGTCGGTATCGGCACCTGCACGGATAAGAATATCGTGATCGCGTCAACGTTTGACGGCGTTCCCGTTATTTCTGTTGCCGAGGGGGTATTCAAGGACAATGCGAATATCACGGGGATCCACGTTCCCGCATCGGTTACCGCTCTGAACGGACTTTTCTACAATTGCCGAAACCTCAGAAGTCTGATGGTCGATCCCGCCCATCCGAGCTTTTATTCCGAGGGCAACTGCATTATTGATAAAGAAAGCAAAACTATCGTTGTCGGCTGCAACGGAAGCGTCATTCCCGATGACGGAAGCATATTGAGGATAGGAATGTCCTCCTTTGACGGATGCGACGGCATTACCGAATTGACTATTCCCGACGGCGTTCTCATCATCTACGACTATGCGTTTGATAACTGCATCAACCTCCGTTCGGTGAAGATCCCCGAAAGCCTCACAAAGATCAACAGCGCATTTAACGGATGCACCTCTCTCGAGCACGTTGAATTGCCCTCCGAAATGGAATGGGTCGGCGGATTCTCGGGATGTACTTCGCTCAGAAAGATCACTTTGCCGAAAACGGGCAAGCTATCCTCGGGTGCCTTCATAGGCTGTACGGCACTTGAAAGCGTAACCGTTCCCTCGGGTACAACTTCGCTGAATTCTACTTTCGAAGGCTGTACGAGCCTCAAGAACGTGATCCTGCCCGATACTCTGACGAGCATAAGCACCTCATCCTTCTTGAACTGTACGTCACTCGAAAGCATAACGATCCCGAAGGGCGTAACCGAGCTGAGGGACGGTGCGTTCAAGAATTGCTCACGGCTTTCGGCGGTCAATTTCGCGGGCACTGCCGAGGAATGGAGAAGCATCTTCAAGGATACCGATTGGAATCAGAATTGTAATTTCAGCGTCGTCCATTGCTCTGACGGCGACGCGACTGCGGGTCCCGAATCGGACGGCAGCGCGGGACTCGAATACATTTTCGATCTGAGAAAACAATATGCAATTCTGACAGGCATCGGCACTTGCACCGACTCCGAGATCACCGTTGCCAAAACCTACGGCGGAGTTCCCGTCAAGAGTATCTCGCAGGCGTTCGGCGGCAATTTCACAAGTATAGTGATCCCCGATAGCGTGACAGAGATAGAGAACGGTGCGTTTGCAAATTGCCCTGATCTGAGGAGCATTCATTTCCCCGCAAGTGTGAATGACATCCCCGTGGATGGATTATTCAATTGCAAACACCTCGAATCACTGACCGTCGATCCCGAAAACCCGAATTATACCTCATCGGGCAATTGCATTATCGATAAGAGAACGGGAATTCTGATACTCGGCGCTAATACCGCCCGCATCCCCACCGACGGAAGCGTCAATGAGATCGGAAAGAAGGCGTTTATTAACCGTTCCGGGCTTACTGATATCGTCATTCCCGAGGGCGTGATTTCTATCGGAGAATACGCATTTGCAAATTGCACCGCACTCAAGGCGGTATCCCTGCCGAACAGCTTGAAGCAGATCGATCTCTATGCCTTCACGGGCTGTTTCTCGCTTCGTGAAATAGAAATAAAAGCAGCGGAGGTGATCTTTGATTACGCCTTCAAGGACTGCACAAGTCTTGAGAGCATCATTCTGCCCGATACTTGCGAGGTTTTGAATGGAAGAATATTTGAAAACTGCACCTCGCTTAAGACGGTCAAGCTTCCCGAAACGCTCAGATATCTTGATTGCCTTTTTGTCAACTGCCCGTCGCTTGAAAGCATCACTCTCCCCGCAAGCCTGACTCAAATCACCGCCTGCCCGTTCGTTGATTGCGACAAGCTGACGGACCTGAGATTCGCGGGAACTGCCGAAGAATGGAATGCGGTGGAAAAACCGTTGTTCTGGTATCGGGACTGTGCGTTCACCGTCATCCATTGCTCGGACGGCGACGCCAAGTTGAATTAAATCAAAAAATCGGCTGAATCACCGAAAGGTGGTTCAGCCAAATTTTTTACATGGTTGACGATTCCTCATACTCGTCGCGTTCGCGGAAGAGGAGCGTAACGCACCAGAGTCCGGCAAGAGCAACGACAGTATAGACGATGCGCGCGCCGAGAGTGTCGTTTCCGCCGAAGATCCAGGCAACGGTATCGAACTTGAAAAGTCCCACGCCGCCCCAGTTGAACGCACCGACGATCGTCAGAATGAGAGCAATACGGTCAATGATCATAGGTAAGCCTCCGTTTTATTTTGCACAAACGCCCCCGATTCCGAAAGCTCTTGCGCTTGAAAGTATTATTCACCTTAAGACACTTTTCTATTCACTCAAGTAAAAAATACGCTAAAAAGCAAATTAATGCAAAAAATCCGCAATTTTCTCAAACTTTTTTGCCAAAAGGTATTGACATTTGCCCGAAACTATGCTATAATATTCAAGCATCAAACGTGGCCCATTGGTCAAGCGGTCAAGACGCTAGCCTCTCACGCTGGAAACTCGGGTACGATCCCCGGATGGGTCACCATAAAGAAAAGCGCCACGCACCGCGAGTGTTTTTTCTTTATGCTGAATTCAATGGAATCAGAACCCCGCGAGCTTTAGCTCGCTATAGTGTGCGGTAATCTGAATTTTACTCAAGCACTAATCCAATCCGCACACAGGGGTTCAGATTCCCGGATGGGTCACCAAAAACAAAATCACCGCGCACCGCGCGGTGATTTTGTTTTATCCAAGCCTTTAGGCTTGGCATGGAATCACGGCGTAGCCGTGGATGGCACCGCCACAGGCGTATGGCATCACCGAAGGTGTATTTCCTACGGCTTGATTATGGGCTAACGGCTTGAAATTTTTGTTATTTTATGTTATACTTACTCAATAAAGGTGGTAGATATATGAAAAAACTTTTGGTAGGTATATTGTCGGTTATATTGGTTTTTTCTCTTTGTGGTTGCTGTCTATTATACGACTGCGTAAGTTACGCTATTGATTGTTTTGATATAGGATATAGTAAAACC
>JAZSMP010000342.1:0-5559 GCA_045535915.1 Eubacteriales bacterium
GAAGGATCTCGCGCAGCGGGTCAATTATGGAGTTTAATTTGAATTTATATCAATGTAATTCAAATAATACTTCATATTGATATAATTCACAGCAGATTCTAAAGTCAGCCCGGCTTCACCGAGATCCTTCGACTCCGCTCAGGATGACAACGAGAGTGCGAACATAGGCTATATAAATATTATACAACGGTTATTCACATCAGACTTCAACGCTCAGGCACCGCGCCGCGCTTGTAAATGGGCGCGGCACGATGATCCAATGTTTGCCTACGGCAAACGGCAGGTCTGTCTCGCCGGCTGAACGCCGCCGTTTTCCTTCGAAAAACCGACAGACGCTGCCAAGCGAGTACGTTCCCTTTTGGGCTTCGCCCCTTCACCCCTGCATTGCAAGTGCGAACACAGCTTTCTGCTTTTGATGCATATTGTTTATGCTGTTTTTTATTGAGGACCTGTTATCAATCAAAACCCCGCGCGATTTCGGGCGGATTTTTTCATATTTGTCGCGTCTTTCCGACCACTGACCACTGATCACTGTCCACTTATTTCTCAAATCCAAGCTGCTTGAACACGCTGGGGGTGACGTTGCTCTTAGCCTTGCCTGCGGCTACGCGCTCTTCGTAGTCATCGACGTGGTGAGGGCAATGATCCTTGTATTCGTATCCGGGAGCGATGGGAGCTGCCCAGTAAACGGCGTTGGTGATGATCTTCTGAACGTAAGGGTTATGGAAGGAGGGGCAGGTCTCGTGGCCGGGCTGGAAGTAGAAGATCTTGCCCGCGTCGCGCAGATAAGTCATACCCGAGCGGAAAATGTAGCCGTCCTCGTACCAGCCGCCGAAGATGAGCTCCTGAGGCTGTGGAACGAAGAAGGGTTCTGCGTAAAGCTCCTCGGATTCAATGAAGAATTTGTCGGGGATGCCCGCCGCGATCGGGTGAGTGGGGAGCATATTCCACATGATCTCTCTCTGTTCACGTCCCCAGGTAAGGTTGCCCATTGTTCCGACGATAGCGCGGAAGGGTTTGGAATGGTGAGCGGAATGGAGCGCGATGAAGCCCATCTTGCCCATGTAAACGCGGCGCTGAATGCGGGTTACGAGCTTGTCGTCAACCTCTCCGTGAGCCATATGTCCCCACCAGACGAGAACGTCTGTGTTGTTGAGGACCTCGTCCGGAAGACCCTGATCGGGGTCGTCGAGAGCGGCGAGAGTTACCTCGATGTCATCGTTCTTAGAAAGAAATTCGCCGATAGTGGCGTGAAGACCGTTCGGATAGATCGCCTTGCAGGTCTCGTTGGTCTTTTCGTGTCTGAATTCGTTCCAGATAGTTACTCTGATCATGGTTTATGTACTCCTTAAATTAAATTTCGATCTTGAGCCCGTCGTATGCGGGTGTGACGCCGAAGGGAGCGAGCCGCGCGGCTGTGTCCTCGTGCGTCGTGTGGAGAGTGCGCGCCATGTGTGTGGCGTAATACTTGCAGTCATCCGCCGTTGCTTTTTGCGCGACGATGGATTCCATCATGATGCCGATCATTGCGATCGAGGTGTGACCGAAGATGCGCTCGTCGCCGGGCGCGTAGCCCGTGGTGCACTCGAATATCATCGCGTTCGGCTTTGCTTTCTTGATCTTCTTGTAGGTCTCGTACATCAGCCAGCCGCTGTCCGAGCCGTAGAAGAATGATCTTCCGCCACCCTTGACGATATAGTTGAGCGGTATTTCGCCCTCGGGGAGGTCGCCGTGGTTTGCAAAGCAGGGAAGGACGTCGTAATCTCCAATAACCTCTGCCGACATCGGCGTCAAAGGGTGAAATATCGGAAGCACGTCAGAGTCGCCTGCACCCGCCTTCAGCTTTTCGTAAGCCGCGGGTTGTGCCCAGAAATGAAGCTCGTGATTCGATTCCTTTGTCAGTCTTATGAGCGTCTGCGCGTTGAAGTGGTCGCTGTGCGAGTGGGTGAGGATGACGTTCTTTACGTTCCTGTATAAGTCGGTGTTGCCGTAGTCTTCGGCAAAATCGTAGATGCAGGGACCCGGATCGATCAGAAGATCGTCGCCGACGAGTGCCGAGGAAAGACGGCGGTAGAGTGCGCCGCCCTTGTGCTTTGGCGACCAGTCAGCCGCGCCCGTGCCGAGAAAGAGAAGCTCCATGGTAAATCTCCTTATTGAGGCTTGTCGTTGTCCTTGATCATCTCAAAATTGCCCGAACGGAGGACACGCAGAAGCTGTTCGTTCGAGGTGACTGGCTCGTCGGTCAGAATACCGCCCGCGAATGCGCCGTCAACTACCTTATGGAAGTCGCTTCCCGAAGTGGCGATAAGACCGAAGCGATCCGCCCAGATACGTGCGATATCGTTGCGGCTGTCCTGTTGCGGGTTGCCGTTGAAGATCTCAATGCCATCGAGATGTACGGGATTGACCATCTGCATAAAGTCGCGGAAGGGATGAGCCTGGAGAAACAGGAATCCGGCGGCGCGGACTCTTGCCGAGATCTCGGGGGTGGGCACGTCGTAAAGATCCTCGTTGCGGCGGAGGAAATCCTCGTCAAGGCCGTAGATGAGGTAGTCGTTTTCATCAAGATTTGAGCGAAGTTCACAGTCGAAGATGACGTTTATCTTTCCCTCGGCGGCTTCCTTCAATTCGTGGTAGCCCTTCATATAGTAATCGACCTTCTCCTGCCAGGGCAGAGCGGAGAGATCTCCCATACGCTTGTTTTTAAAGGTAAAGCGCGAAAAATGGTTGGTGAGTACGATCGTGTGATATCCGTGCTCGAGATAAGCCTGCACGATCTCCTCAGGGTACGCCTTGGCGCAAGCAGAAACGGGCGCGGAGTGACAGTGCAGTTCGGTTTTGAATTTCATAACAGTGCCTTTCAAATATGTATTAATCACATAATATAATACTACATTTTTATATTTTTTTCAAGTCTTTGAGCAATTTTTTGCAAAAACTTTTTTCGTTTTTTGAATTTTACTTGAATTTAAATAAAATATGTGATATAATTAATCAGATCAAACCTTTGGTGAGGTGTAAAATGGAAAAATTCAGGCTTTGTGCCTTTGCCGACGAGGCTGACAAGATGATCTCGGGTCAGATCGAGGCTTTGCGCGGAAATTTAATGGATCTTATCGAGCTTCGCGGAATCGACGGCAAGAACGTCGCCGACATTACAGCCGACGAAGCACGTGTGCTGAAAAAGAGACTCGACTCGGAGGGTATCGCCGTGTGGTCGATCGGCTCTCCTATCGGAAAGGTCGATATTACTTCTCCCGCTGCGGAAGAGCTTGACCGCTTCAAGAGAGTTCTCGATATCGCTCTCATCTGCGGTGCGGAAAATATCCGTATGTTCAGCTTTTATAAAACCGATTCCTCGTCTGCTTGCTTTGACGAGATCTGCCGCCGCCTTGACGATATGATAAGTGCGGCAAAGGGATCCGGCGTCGATCTCTGCCATGAAAACGAAAAGGGAATCTTCGGCGATACTGCGGAGAGATGCTTCAAGCTCCACGCGGCACTTCCCGCATTCCGCGGAGTCTTCGATCCCGCGAACTTCGTTCAGTGCGGAGAGGACACTCTCGTTGCATGGGAACTCTTGAAACCCTTTATGAAATACGCGCATATCAAGGATGCGAAGGCAGACGGCAAGGTCGTGCCTCCCGGTGTCGGAATCGGACATCTGCCCGAGCTTCTGCCGAGATTTGCCGACGCGGGCATCGGAGTTCTTACTCTCGAGCCGCATCTCAAGTCCTTCGTGGGACTTGCCGCGCTCGAGGGCGGAGACACACAGCACGTCGGTTCGTCCTTCAAGGATAACCGCGAGGCGTTCGATTACGCTGTAAATACATTAAAAAAATTAATATCCTTAATGTAAGGGAGGAAATTTAAAATGATTGCAGGTGCACAGCTTTATACCCTGAGAGATTTTTGCAAAACCACCGAGGATCTCGAGTCCACAATCCGCCGTATGGCAGAGATCGGTTACAAGGCAGTCCAGCTTTCGGGCGTTTGCGAATTTGACGCCAAGTGGATGCGCGATCTTCTTAAAAGTTGCGGACTCGTCGCGCCCCTCACCCATACCGCCTACAAGCGCATTATCGAGGAGACCGATAAGGTCATCGAGGAGCATATTACATATGGCGCGGGTTACGTCGGACTCGGCTCGATGCCCGGCTTCAAGAAGGCGAATTGCGATCTTGAATTTTACGATACATACTGCAGAGAGATCACTCCCGCAGTAGAGAAGATCGCGGCGGCAGGTCTGAAATTCATGTACCACAACCACAATATGGAGTTTATGAAGCTCCCGAACGGCAAGGTTCTCCTTGAGGATATGGCGGAGCGTTTTGATACTCCCGCATACGGCTTCACCGTTGACACCTACTGGGTTCAGGCGGGCGGAGGAGATCCCGCGGAATGGCTTACTAAGCTCGCGGGCAGAATCGACACCATCCATTTCAAGGATATGGTCTACGATCCGACAGACAATGCCGTCCGTATGGCACCCGTCGGCTCGGGCAACATCAACCACATTGCCGCCGCGAAAGCTGCCGAGGCGGGCGGAACCAAATACGTTTTCGTTGAGCAGGACCGCTGCTACGATGAAGACCCCTTCGTTTGCATGAAGAAGAGCTATGATTATCTGAAAGGAATCGGACTCGAATGAGAAAGCTGAAATTAGGTATAATCGGAGTCGGAAACATCGGCTCGACACATTTCAAAAACATCGTTGAAGGCAAGTGTGCCGATATTGAGATCACCGCTATCGCCGACCGCCGCGAGGCGCGCCGCGATTGGGCTATGGAAAAATACGCAGAGGCAAAGGAAAAGGGATATGCCTGCGATGCTCCCGTCCTCTTCACCGAGGGCGACGATCTCATCGCATCGGGACTTTGCGAGGCTATCGTTATCGCAGTTCCTCACTATGACCACCCTCATTTCGCCATCGAAGCGTTCAAGAACGGCATCCACGTCATGTGCGAAAAGCCCGCGGGCGTATACACTCTGCAGGTCCGCGAGATGATCGCGGAGGCAGATAAGCATCCGGAACTCGTTTTCGGTATGATGTTCAACCAGAGAACCAATCCCGTTTACCGCAAGATGCACGATATCATCGCGTCGGGTGAGCTCGGCGAGATCAGAAGAACCAGCTGGATCATAACTGACTGGTATCGCTCGCAGTATTACTACGATTCGGGCGACTGGCGTGCGACCTGGAGCGGCGAGGGCGGAGGCGTTCTTCTCAATCAGTGCCCGCATCAGCTCGACCTCTGGCAGTGGATCTGCGGACTTCCCGTTAAAGTCCACGCGAAGATGAAGTACGGTCAGTGGCACGATATCGAGGTTGAGGATGACGTAAGCTGTTTCTGCGAGTACGCAAACGGCGCAACCGGTACATTTATCACCTCCACGGGCGACTGTCCCGGCACCAACCGCTTTGAGATCGTCTGCGACGGCGGAACGCTCGTCTGCGACAAGGCCTCACTTAAGCTCTACAGACTTAACCCATGGGAACCCGAATATTCGAGAACGACCAAGAAGGTCTTCGGCAAGCCCGAGGTGATCGAGGAGACA
>JAZSMP010000379.1:0-4139 GCA_045535915.1 Eubacteriales bacterium
TGAGATATGAAGTAATCCTTCCCGACGATTTTTTGGAGTATTCCGCTGAAACAACCGCGAATTAAGAGGTGGCTATAATGAAAAAATTTGTATTATTAATTTTAGTAACAATATTGCTGTTTAGTTGCTCATGTCAAAAGCGACCGAGTGGTCCGACTGACTCGTCCGATGGCGAGGTACTTGAACAACCCGAGTCGCAGTATATGGCGTACCATTTCAGCAAAGCTGCACGTGTCGGAGATGACGTTTATTTCATGGTTTCCGTATCTGCTCAAGACACCGAGCGCATACGCGCAAGCGAATACGGCAGCGAAAATTTTGATACCTTCGTTCCTTGCTTTGACACGCTTTGTATTAAGCATTCCAATCGCGCTCAATGCTGTCTTGCGACTACAGCTATCGGAGATTCCCTGGAAGAGATCACGGCGTTTTCTTGCGGCGGCGAGCCTGCTCTGGTTCTTTTCAATCCCGTAGATACCTGTTTATCAAAGCCATATTCAAACATCAGGGTGAATCTTATGTGTGAAGATTACCTTAATTCGGATAATGTTTGGGAAGAATTCAAAAGGATAGATAAAGAGAGGAAAGACGCCGGCACACGAATTAAGAGAAGCGATCCTCTGGTTTACAAGGATTATTTTTATTACGTTGAGCTTCAAAGCGGAATACGTACCCAATACCGCGTTTCGCTCGAGGGCGGAGAACCCGAACGAGTCTTCGATGATGATAATATCATCATCAAAACGATTATCAACGACCGTTTCTACGGCGTTCGTTATGATGATGACATTGGAGAACAGCCGGGAATCGTTGCGGACCGCGACAAAATGCACTATTTTCGCTCGGATATGAATTACGAAAACGTCGAGCCTCTGCCCGAAATACTTGATTATTTCTACCTTCCCATCGGAGATAATTTCGATCTGCGAACAAACGTAATTCTCGATGCTGACAGCGAATTCATATACGTATTAAATGAAAAGAAGGTCTGGGCTCTTACCGATTCGGATATAAACGCAGAGCCGGTTTTATTGCTTGATCTCGAAGAAAAAATATCCTTTGATCTGCAGAGTATGGAAAACTATGAAGCGTGGTATGGAGGCGGTGTTATATATGCTTTTTTAGGCACCGGAATATACAGCAGAGCTTTGCTTGACGAAAACGGATTAAACAAAGGTGTTCAATGGAAAGAAAAAATGACCTTTTACAGCTTTGACATCAAAAGCGGCGAAAGCAGATCTTGGGACATTTCGAGCGAAAACTATCTTATTACCGAGATACAATATGCCGATGATAAATACGTTTACGCTATGGGCAAGCATCTGTACGAGGACGGCAGAGCGGTTCAGGGCGTCACAATGCGCCTGACTCTCGATAGCGTAAGGTACGAAGCGCTTCTTTCTCCATATTTTCTGAATTATTCTGCTGAAGCATTCTCCTGATAGTATTTTAACCCGCAGAGCCGACGAGTCGGCTCTGCAATTATATAACCGAGAGGGAAACATGCTATACAAAAGTGAACTTAAAAAGATATTCGGCAACCGATTTTTCACCGTTATCCTTGCTTTATTGCTTTTGGTCAACGGTGTACTCGCTTATCGGGAAGCCCAAAATGCAAAGATCCCCGAGAAGGATATCCGTGATTTTGTGGATTATTATCTTGAGCATCCCGATGAGATAGCTCAATATCGCAAAGATCGCGAGACCGCCAAGAATAATTACTTTGAATCCGATGACTTTTCTTACGACGTCGAGATCACCGATATCGTTCCTAACGTCTATTCTGAGAGCGATGAATATACCGATGACGATCTTTTGAACTTTCTCTATGGCCGTGTTCTCCCGAGAAAACAGTCGGTTGAAGAAACCATAAGCCGTGTTATAGCAAACGGTGAGAATAACAAGCGTCTCCTCAAAAGAAAAGGCATAGGAGAGGGCGAGTTTTTGTACGTCTATCAGCAGATCGCGATAGACAGATATACCGAGCTGAGGGAGCCTGTTGTCAGCAGTATTGATATCGAGTACGAAACAGGCTGGAGCTATTGGCTGAACTACAACGCGGGAACCATCCTTATGCTCCTCGCGCTTACTCTGCTCGGCTCCTCGATCTTCGGTATCGAAGGAAGGTGCGGAACGCTCGAGCTTATCCGTACCTTGAAGAAGGGAAGAAGGCATACCGCATTTGCAAAATGTCTCGCCTCCCTGACGGTCAGCGCGGGTGTCGGACTGCTGTTTTGTCTGTCGTCCTTTATCGGAGTTGGTTTCAAAACGGGATTTTCCTCCCCGACAAACGCGATACAGTTGGTTTCGGGATACGAACTCGTACCCTTCCGAGCCGATATATGGCAGTACGCGCTGATACATATCGCGGGAGTGGTTCTCGCGGCAGTTGTGTTCTGCACGTTCAGCACACTCATCGCGGCACTCTTCCGCGGTGCGGCAATCGCGCTGGCGGGCGGCTCGCTCTTTGCCGCGCTCAATCTGCTACTCTGGAAGTTCAATTACACCACGACTAACAATCCCCTGCAGTACCTCAATCTCTTTGCCGCCGCGGACGGTGATGCGCTCTTTTCCTACATCCACGGAATGTCTCTCTTCGGAGAATTCGTGCATTGTTGGCTCGTACTCATCGGGCTTTCGGTCGTTCTTTGTATGATTTTTACGCTGACCGCCGTCTCCGGCTTCGATAAATTCGGCACAAAGGATCTGCGTATTCCGATCTTCCGCCGTATATTCAAGTCGGTCAAATCCACTTACGAGCGTATGATTCAGCGTATCACGGAAAAGCGCGGTCTTCGTCTGCGATCGACTTCGATCCACGGCATCGAGCTTTATAAAATATATGTCGGCCGCGGCTTGATCTTCATTATGATTGCGCTCCTTCTCCTCAAGGCGTCGTACACCAAAGAGCATTACGACGACGCATATTCCAAGGACGAGATCTATCGCAATTTCATCGCCGAGGTTGAAGGCGAGTGGACCGAGGAAAAACACGGACACATCGAATCGGAGCTACGCTCAGCAAAGGAAACGATCAAGGCATACGACAGTATGAAGAGCGCATACGACAAGGGAGAGATTACTTCAAAAGAGTTTCGCGCTTACCTTACAGAATACGCCTACGCCGAGCAGATTGAAATCCCGCTTGAGGCGATCTACACCACCTCACAGCATCTGGGGAAGCTCGACTCTCAAGGCATCGTCGGCAGCTTCGTATACGACACGGGATGGAAACAGCTCAATAACCGCGAATTCGATATGTATCTCTATATGATAGTCATAATCGCGGGAAGCCTCAGCTTCTGTATGGAGTACAATTCGCAGACCTCGGGCGGCGGCTTCAATCAGATCCTGCGCTCAACCAAGCGCGGCCGCGGCGAGACTTTCCTTGCAAAATGCGCGGCAAGCTGCATCGCTGCGCTGATCGCAAGCATTCTTTGCATCGGATTTGAGGTCTTTACTGTCTTTAGCCTATGGGAACTGCCCGACTCGAACGTTCCGCTGATCTCGCTTACTCAATACGCCAATGCCCCCGCCGATCTGACCCTCGGGCAGTATTCGGCATTCGTCTGCGTGGCTGATTTGATTGCTATGCTGATGCTCGGGCTCTTCACATTTGCGATGTCCTGCCTGCTCGGAAAGCTCGTCAACTGCCTTATTGCGTCGGCAATTCCGACTCTTGTACCTCACACGCTCGGTATGACGGGACTTTCCGTTCCGATCTGGTGCAACTATTTAGGACTCCAGCAGGTCGATAAGCTTGCGAAATGGAGTATGGAAAAGAACCTTATCGGCTCGTTCGGCGGCTATGCGCTTGTATTTCTATTCTGGACAGCCGCAACGGTCGGCTTGATGCTCGCCGCAGGCTTTAAGTGGGTAGAAAAAAGGAGATAAAGAATGAAACTGACAATAAATAACGTATCCAAAGCCTACGGAAGCAATAAGGCACTTCAGCATTTCACAGCAAGTCGGATCGTAGCCATGTCGTTCTGTGAGCCAAGGAGTTGTCTGGGTTGGTTGTCTTCCTAAGACCGCTTGGCCTCCGACTTGGTAGAAAAAAGGAGATAAAGAATGAAACTGACAATAAATAACGTATCCAAAGCCTACGGAAGCAATAAGGCACTTCAGCATTTCACAGC
>JAZSMP010000223.1:0-3397 GCA_045535915.1 Eubacteriales bacterium
CGATTTATCTCCGTCCCGAGACCGCTCAGGGTATTTTCACCAACTTCGTAAATGTACAGAGAACCACCAGACGCAAGATGCCCTTCGGTATCGCGCAGATCGGTAAGTCATTCCGTAACGAGATCACTCCCGGTAACTTCATTTTCCGTGTTCGTGAGTTCGAGCAGATGGAGCTTGAATTCTTCTGCAAGCCCGGCACTGATCTCGAGTGGTTTGCATATTGGAGAGAATTCTGCCACAATTGGCTGCTTTCCATCGGTCTGCGCGACGAGAATATCCGTCTCCGTGACCACGACCCCGAGGAGCTTTGCTTCTATTCCAAGGCAACCACCGACTTCGAGTTCCTCTTCCCGTTCGGTTGGGGCGAGCTTTGGGGCGTTGCCGACAGAACCGACTATGACCTTACCCAGCATCAGAACGAGTCGAGAAAGGACCTCACCTACTTCGATCCCGAGACCAATGAAAGATACGTTCCCTACGTCGTCGAGCCTTCTCTTGGCGTAGAGAGAAGCGTTCTCGCGGTACTTTGCGATGCTTATGACGAGGAAGTTATCGACGAAGCTAAGAACGACGTAAGAACAGTTATGCATCTTCATCCCACCCTCGCGCCCTTCAAGGCGGCTATTCTTCCTCTCTCGAAGAAGCTCTCCGACAAGGCAAGCGAGATCTACGCTGACCTCTCCAAGAAGTTTATGCTCGACTATGACGAGACCGGATCGATCGGTAAGAGATACCGCCGTCAGGACGAGATCGGTACACCTCTTTGCATTACCGTTGACTTTGATACCGTCGGCGACGCAGAGAAGGAAGGCGACGGCTGCGTAACCGTCCGCGACCGCGATACCATGGAGCAGGTAAGAATCCCGATCTCCGAGCTCGAGGCTTATATTGAAGCTAAGATCGCTTATTGATCCGACACTTTATAGCTGAACGAGACACGCACCGCGATACTTGCGGTGCGTGTTAATTCACAAAATTGAGGTGCGCTATGGAAAAATCCTGTGGAACGATACCGTTTGAGATAAGAAACGGGAAGATATATTACCTTCTCATCCAAGCGAATGATGACGGCTACTGCGGTTTCCCCAAGGGACACGTCGAAAAGGGAGAGAGCGAGGCCGAAACTGCCTACCGTGAGACATGGGAGGAGACCTCGGTACGCCCGCGAATTTGCGAGGACTTCCGCGTGCAGGTCAGCTATCTGATGAATAGTGGCAGGCGCAAGACCGTCGTGTATTTTCTCGCGGAGTACACCGGACAGACCCCGAGACATAATCGCGGCTTTGAAAGGCTGAACTATCTCATTCTGCCGCTTGACGAGGCACTTGAGGCGCTGACCTACGAAAACACTGTAGAGATACTAAGAAATGCCGACGAGTACATAAAAGCCAATATTCTTAAATAAGAAAAGAGCCGCACTCACGCAGAGGGTCGCGGCTCTTTTTCTTATGCCTTTGCGCGCATTTCAGCGATAGTCTTCTTCGGATCGGGCGATCTGAATACCGCTGTCCCCGCAACTATCACGTTTGCGCCCGCATCGGTAACGAGCGAAATGTTCTTCTCCGAAATTCCGCCGTCAACCTGTATATTGCAGTTGTATCCGTTCTCGTCAATAGCCTTGCGAATAACCTTGACCTTCTCAAGCGTCTCGGGTATCAGCGACTGACCGCCGAATCCGGGCTCTACGGTCATAACAAGCACCATATCAAGCTCGGGAAGGAAGGGTCGGATTGCTTCCGCGGAAGTCTTGGGAGATATCGAAATCGACGCTTTCTTGCCAAGTCCCTTGATCTTCTTGATAAGCGCCGCGGGATCATCACAAGCCTCATAGTGGAAGGTGATTATATCCGCGCCGGCATTTGCAAATCTCTCGACGTATCTTTCGGGCTTGGTTATCATAAGGTGAACGTCAAAGAGAAGACCGCACTTTGAGCGAAGCGACTCAATAACCGGCAGACCGAACGAAATGTTCGGAACAAAAACGCCGTCCATAACGTCAAGGTGCAGATAATCTGCGCCCGCGTCTTCAATTCTTTTAACTTCGTCCCCAAGCTTCGAAAAATCAGCCGCGAGCAGGGAAGGGGAAATATAGATCATTTTAATAACCTCTGTCATAAAATATGAAGTGAAGATACGCTCATCCGTCGGACAACGCAGTTAAAAAAGCGGGATGTAAAACCTGAATGTCCGATCAGGATGAGCTTTATATTTTTTCTATAAGGCATACCGCGTGCGCAGCAATGCCCTCACCGCTGCCCGTAAAACCGAGCTTTTCTTCGGTAGTCGCCTTTACGTTGACGTCATCAACAGAAATATCAAGCGCATCGGCGATCCTCTCGCGCATAAGCGGAATATGAGGCGCGAGTTTCGGCCTCTGCGCGATCACGGTAGAATCCACGTTAACTATGCGGTATCCGTTCTCCGCGATCAGAGAAGCAACGCGGCGCGTCAGAACAAGACTGTCCGCTCCCTTGTATTTTGGATCGGTATCGGGAAAATGCTTTCCGATATCTCCAAGTGCCGCCGCACCTAAAAGCGCATCCATTATCGCGTGAAGAAGTACGTCGGCATCCGAATGACCGAGAAGTCCGAATCCGCAGTCGATATTCACACCGCCGATAAACATTTCGCGTCCGGGATCCGTGCGGTGAACGTCATAGCCGTGCCCGATCCTCATTCTTCGTCCTCCCGTAAAACTCCTTCACGTGAGGAAAGTATTGTTTCAGCGATCAGCAGATCGAGCTTTTCGGTGATCTTGATATTGTATCTGCCGCAGTCGATCAGCTTTACTCTGCGCTCAAGTCTTTCAACAAGCGAATTATCGTCCGTACCTTCAAAACCGATATCAAGTGCCGAATAAGCCGCCGCACGGTAGAGCGGGAGATGAAAAGCTTGAGGAGTCGAGACCTGCCATGCCGAGGCACGCTCAACAGTACTTGTGATAAACTTATGGTTATCGGCAGTCTTGATCGTGTCAACCGCGGGGCAACCGGCAGTAGCCGCACCGTAACGGTAAGCCGCAAGACATACCGAATTTATCAGCTCAGGTGTAGTCAGAGGACGAGCCGCATCCGCAATTGCAACAAACTTTACGTCGTCGGATAGTGCTTCAATACCTCTCAGAACAGATTCCTGCCTCGTTTTTTCGCCCGCGACGCATTTCCTGTATTTTGTTATAGAGAATTTCTCGGCATAGTTATCGTATACGCCATCCTTGACGTCCTCGTCGCGTGCAACAACGTATATCTGATCGATATATTCCGATTCTTCGTAAGCGCGCATAGCGTGAACAACTACAGGCATACCGCGTAGCTCGAGAAATTGCTTGGGCGTATCTCCTCCCATACGGGTGGAAGAGCCGCCTGCAACGATTATAGCGGCTGTGGTACGGCTTTTT
>JAZSMP010000112.1:0-6897 GCA_045535915.1 Eubacteriales bacterium
TACGAACGACAATCTTCTCGCCTGGTATCAGCTTTCCGCTGACACGGTCTATCCCGAAGACCTTAGCGGAAACGGCTACAGTGTCCCCGCCGACGAAGAGACTGAGACCACAGAGCCCGCCCCCGAGACCACCGAGGCTCCCGAGACCACCGCAGCTCCCGAGACCACCGAGGCTCCCGTAGAGACTACCGTAGCTCCCGAAGTTACCGACGAGCCTACCGCAGCTCCCGAGCAGACTCCCGCCCCCGAGCAGACCGATGCTCCCGAAGAGAAGGGATGCGGCGGTATGGTCGCAGGCGCGGTTGCAATTATCGCACTTCTCGGTACAGCGATCGTATTTAAGAAGAAGGACTAACTTAATATACCGATAAAAATCGGCAGAGAATTTTTTCTCTGCCGATTTGCTTATTGACAAAACCTTGAATATGTGGTACAATAAATTAAAACTTACAGAAGAAAGGTTACCGATATGAGAATAGGAAGAATACAAAACAACTATACGGCGGCGGGATTTGATCTTGTCAAGAATACGAATCTTGAATTCATTGAGATCTGCTGTAACAATCAGGCTGATGCCGAAAAGCTGATAGCAAACAAAGAGAATATCAAGGCAGAGACCACGCGCACGGGTATTGACATCTCTTGCGTCGGACGTTGGAATCACGACGTCAACGTTGGCGGCAAGATAGACGAGGAGAGAAAGAACGTATATTTTTCTTTGCTTGACACGGCTATCGAGCTTGGCGCAAAGACCTTTGTTTGCGGATGCAACTATGCGGATGAGGTTTCGCTTTACAGAAACTATACCATAGCACTCGACTTCCTCGGTCAGCTCACCGAGAGAGCAAAGGCAAGCGGAAGCGGAATAAAGATCGCCATCCAGAACTGCCATTGGAACAACTTTATCGATTCCCCCGAGCAGTGGAAGGTGATCCTTGGCGAGAATCCCGATCTTTGGCTGAAATACGACCCTTCTCATGCGTATAACAGACACGCAGACTATCTGGCTGAAATGTCCGATTACGGCGAGAAGATCGCGCATTTTCACATTAAGGGAACTACCCACGCGGGAAGCAGATCGGTATCCGATCCTCCCGCGGGAATGGATGATCTTCATTGGGGAAGCATATTCTCTATCCTTTATGCAAGAGGTTATGACGGAGATCTGAGCATCGAGCCTCATTCAAAGACCTGGCAGGGCGAGCTCGGCGCGGCAGGCGTTGAGTTTACAAGACAGTTTATCAGTAAGTTTGTTTTGAAATAAAGCTACGATATGAAATACGGGATCTGCGTATGCGGACTCAACGGAAGCGGCAAAACGACGATGGGTGCCGCTCTTGCAAAGGAATTGAATTTCAAGCATATGGATGTTGAAAATTATTATTTTACTCAATCGGATAATCCCTATGCATCTGCAAGAACGCGCGAGGAAGTGGAAGAACTTCTTTTAGAAGATATCAAGCAAAATCCGTGTTTCGTATTCTCCGCAGTAAACGGAAATATGAATCAGGAGATCAACTCGCGTTACAATCTTGTTGTCTATCTCGAAGTTCCTCTTGACATACGAATGAAAAGGATAAGGCAGAGAGCTTACGATAAATTCGGCGACCGAGTTCTCCCCGGCGGGGATATGTACGAGCAGGAAGAAAATTTCTTTGCTTTTGCGGGAAAAAGAAGCCCCGATAAGATCGAGAGTTGGCTTAAAACGCTTGCGTGCCGGGTAGTCAGACTTGATGGAACAAAAGCGGTAGAATATAATGTTCAAACGTTGATCGATAGAATTAATATTTATTGAAAATGAGTTGACAAACTAAGCTTTTTGTGTTATAATAATAACGGAGAGCACCGATGACGGTTGCTTCCAAAGTATGGTTATAAGAATAACCGCCTAGGTTTGGAAGACGAGGCGGTTATTTCTTTTTATTTATGAGTTCTACGTAAGTTAACAAAGCAAGGATGAAGCCTGCAATCAGGAACAAATCTTCGAGTGTTAAGTACATATTATCACCTCCCCTCATCGGGAAGGCAAAAAGAAATTTATGCATTCCCGATGATAGGGAAGCAACCGCCACCGTTTTGGCACTCTCCGGATATCTTGCGATATCGACAGTATTATATCATATTTTGTATATTTAGTCAATAAAAAAGAGCTGAATCGTCAGCTCTTTTTATTATAATTTCATTTTCTCAAGCCTTTTGAGTATCAATGCGGCGACGTAGCCGATGATGATACCCGCGATCGTGCCTGTGATCAGGAGGACGGGCAGGTAGTAGGCTATCTGCGCGGTGTCCATAACGAAGCAGGCGGTCGCGATCTGACCGACGTTGTGAAGGATTCCTCCGACGACGCTGACGGTCACGGGCGCGAATAGGTTGGTCTTTTTCAGCAATATCATACCGATAAGGCTCAGTGCCGCACCCGCGAGCGAGTAGATCATCGACAAGGGCGAACCGAAAAGGATGCCGACGAGGATCACTCTGATGATGCTGACCACGGCGGTCTCGAAGGGTCCGATCTTATATAGCATAAAGACCATAACGAGGTTCGGAAGTCCCACTTTGACTCCGGGGACGGCGACGAGCGGCGGTATCAGACTTTCAAAATAGGACAGTATCATTGAAAGCGCAATGCACATCGAGAGAAACGCGACTTTTTTCGTTTTCATGATACTGTCCTCCTTTTCTAAAGCAATTGTAAAACTGCATTTTACAATTGATACGCGCGCTTATCGCCGCTTGACAAAATCGCGGATTTTGTCAGCTCCCCTCGGCGCGCGGACTCGCTTTGCTCGTCAAATAGGTGTTTTTTCGTCGGCAAAGCCACCGAAAAAACGAATTGAATAAAAAATGGTTTAACTTATCAAGTCGAGTGACTCTTCCGCACCGAAAACGGTGACGGTCAGTTTGTTGGGCAGGCAGGTGATCACCTCGCCCGTCCTTGATATCTTGCCCTGATGAACGCAGAGTTTATCGGGGCAATTCGCATCCGAGAGGTAGGCTTTTCCGTTCTCAATAACGAGAATGTTTGTTCCGCCGTTGAGTTCGTGGGTAGCATTCTCGGCAAGAGAGTATTCCGCAACCTCACGTCCGTCAACCTTGATGACGACGCCTGCGCCGTCTTTCTTGGTCAGTTCAACGACAAGAAAGAGCGCGCCGGCGACGATCAGTACGGATGCAATGAGAATTATATCTCTGATTTTCATTTAGAAGTTGAGCGCGAGAAGCGCGAGTGCGATCATACCTGCGGTAAGAAGCGCGATGGGAAGTCCGCGGAAAGATGCGGGAATTGCTTCCTCGTCAACGGGCTCATCCTTGAGCTTAGCGAAGATGCACATTGTAACCATAAGTCCGAGACCGACACCAAGAGAGGTGACGAGGGTCTCGACGTAGGAAAGGTGATGCTCTACGTTATGGATGCAGAGACCGAGAACTGCACCGTTGATGGCGAACTTTACGAAATCCGCGTGGCAGTAGTTGTCGAGAACCTTCTTTGCGATGATGTGGAGGATCTCAACTACGATGAGGATAACGAGTACGAATACCATTGTCTGCAGGTAGGGGACCTTCTCGAGAAGGTATGTGTTGAGAGGCCAGCAGATCGCGTTGGTGATGAGCATTACGAGTGTGGTGCCGAGACCGAGGACGACCGACTGCTTGGTCGAACGCTCATTTTCCATAACGGCACCGGTTCCGAGGAAGTGGAGAAGCGCGTAGTTGTCGGAAAGAAGTCCGGCAAGGATGATGCCAAGGATCATTTCAACGGTAAGCATTATTCACAGTCCTCCTCTTCAAGATGTTCGTGTGCGCCCGTCAGCTTCTTGATAGCCGCGAGAACACATGCGAGAACAAGGTATGCGCCGAATGCTCCCGCAAGAGCGGTTACCTTGTAGTTTGCAAGGAATGCAATTTCCTTGCCCCAAAGGGTTGCGTTACCGAGAGTCTCGCGGATGAGAGCGCAGACGATCATGATAACGGTAAGGAAAATACCTGTAGAAAGCGCGGTTCTGATCGAGTGCCATTCGCCGTTGTGGTCAGCAACCTCCTCAGCATCGCGGTAGATAACGGCACTTACCGCGAGAGCGGCAAGGTGTGCGCCGAGCATATCGACGACGATGGGGAAGAAAGCTTCCATGAGCATTTCGATGATCGAAACGAAGCCGGTGATGATCAGAAGATAAACGGGGAGCTTTGCGTAAGCGGGGATGAATTTGTGGATCGCGGAAACTACGATAGAGGTCAGAAGCATCGAGATGAGCACTGCCGCGCCCATGCCGAGAGCCGCGCGGATATCAGCACTCGATGCCATAACGAATCCCGCACCGAGAGCGAGGACCATAGAGGGCGTTCCGCGGAGGAGACAAGTCTTAAAGAAATTTTTCATTACTGTGCACCTCCCGTGATAGTTTTAAAGGTATCAAAAGCGTCTGCGGTTGCCTGCTTGATCGCGTTCGAGGTCATGGTTGCCCCCGCGATCATAACGTTGTCGCCGACTTCGGTCTGTCCGACGAAGCCGTTCTTGTAGTCGGGAAGGTTGACCTCGTCGTCAACGTGGAAGTATTCCTCATCGAAGAAGAATGCTTTGGCATCAAGATTTGCGATCGCGCCGTTGGAGTCAAGGATGAGGTAAACGTCCATCTGATTGTAGCCGTAGCTTCTCGCGTAGAAGCCGTAGTAATCGGCTCCGTCAACCTTGAAGGATACTGCGGAAACTATGGTGTTGAAGGTGTCGATCTCAAGTGCGGTTATATCGCTTGCGGTCTCATAGAGACGTCCGATCTTGGCGTTAAGATCCTCGAGGTAGGATTTCTGAGCGGCTGCGGCGTGTGCCTTTGCCTCGTCTGCGAGAGCGGACTGAGCATCGGTAACTTCAGCGCCCGCTACGTCATAGACGCGGCATGCGCCCGAAGCGTTGACGAGTGCAAGGAAGGAAGCTTCGCCGTTTTTCACTACGTAAGCAAATCCTGCGTCGTTTCCTGCCTTCCATGCCTTTTCGATGTTGTCGGAAGCGGTTGCTTCTTCAAGCTTGAGCATACCGGGAGCAAGAGTGGGGATCATCTCCTGAAGGATCTGAGCATCGCTCTTGACGCCTTCTGCGATAAGCTGGTTGGTGATGAGAGCCGAGAAGCCGTCGAGAACCGCGTTCTTGAACGCGGTAGAGGAGAAGGTCGCGCCCGAAACTGTGCCGATGTCGGCGAGGGCGGA
This sequence comes from Eubacteriales bacterium, assembly GCA_045535915.1. Lineage (GTDB taxonomy): Bacteria > Bacillota > Clostridia > Oscillospirales > CAG-272 > CAG-390. The sequence goes on from JAZSMP010000112.1 coordinate 5,203, forward strand.
GTCCTTTTCAACGTAAGAGGTGATATAATTTGCGTCTTTAGCGCGGAAGTCGATCGAGTCGGTGTAGACGTCCATCTGGATTCCGCAGATCTTGCCCTCGGCATCAACACCGAAGGTGAGCTCCATAGGTTCCTTGGAGTACTGAGTGGAAGCCTTTGCGCGGACTACGTAACCGAGTCCGGAGGTTTCCTTGTAGATAGCGATGACGGACTCGGGAACGCCCGTGAGAGTCGATGTGACTTCCTCAAAGCCTTCTGCATCCTTTATAACGGCTTTAAGAGGAGCTAATGCTGCGCCCTCGTTGTTATCGGCGATGATGGGGCCGGTCAGGAAGTTGAGTCCGAACATTGCGACGCCGAATACCGCAACGATGCACAGCAGGATCGCAACTGTTTTGAGAAGATGCTTGATATGCATTATTTGACACCTCCCAAAGTTTTCTTTTTGGTGAAATCGTTAATGAAGGGAACGAGAAGGTTCATTGTGAGGATCGCGATCGAAACGCCCTCGGGATAGGAACCCCAGAATCGGATAGCGAAGGTCAGAAGTCCCGCGCCGATGCAGAATACAACGCGGCCCTTGTTGGTGGTGGGGGTGGTTACGTAGTCGGGAGCCATGAAGATGGCTCCGAGGAATACGCCTCCCGCGAGGATGTGCTGAAGTGCAAAGGTGAAATTAAATCCGCCTGCGATGAGGTAGCAAACGAAAACGGTTGCAATAAAGGATACGGGAACGTACCACTTGATGACCTTGCGGCAAACGAGGTAGACGAAGCCGATCAGGAGCGCGATCGCGCAGGTCTCACCGATGGTACCGCCGTGTGCGCCGACGAGGAGCTGGATAACCGAAGGAGCATTTGCCGCCGCCTCTGCACCTTCATTGAGGAAGGAGAGGGGAGTTGCGCCTGCTGCGATCTCGGGAACTGCGTCGCCGAGGAAGGAGAGGTCGAAGAGGGGATCGATAGCCGCACCGCCTGCGACGGATGCGAAGGTGAGGAGCATAAGTACACGTGCCGCGATAGCGGGGTTTACTATGTTCTTGCCGAGTCCGCCGAAGAGTCCCTTGACTACTACGATTGCAAAAACCGAACCGATGGCAGCCTGCCAGAGCTCAACGTTTGTCGAGAGGTTGAGCGCGAGAAGAAGACCGGTTACGGTAGCGGAGAAATCGCCGACAGTCTGCTTCTTCTTCACGCAGAGGTTGAAGATGAATTCTGCTGCAACTGCGCTTGCGACGCAGGTAAGAATAATCCAGAGTGCCTTGAGTCCGAAGAGGACGATTGCGGCGATGGAAGCGGGGATCATGGCAATGACGACGTCAAGCATGATGTTATGGGTCGAGACGCCGCTGTTAATATGAGGTGCGGCTGTAAGAGAAAGCTTTTTCATTACCATTGCCTCCTTATCTGGACTGCTTGGAGCGCTCATACTGCTTGAGCCACCATTTAGCATCCTGGTTGATTGCGAGAAGAGGACGGTGTGCGGGGCAGACGTAGGAACAGCATCCGCAGTCAACGCACTGACGTACGCCGGTCTCGATGAGGGCTGCTTCGCGCTTTGCCTCGTTCTTGATCTTCATAGCGCCCTCAACAGCGCTGATGTTGATATCAACGGGGCACTTTTCCATACATCTTCCGCAGCGGATACATGCGGAGGGCCCGGGAAGAGTAGCTCTCTTTTCGTCAAAGGCGAGAAT
>JAZSMP010000243.1:0-4213 GCA_045535915.1 Eubacteriales bacterium
TGCCGTTGTATCCGGAATAATGGTAATCTCAGAAGTAATTGTTGTTTCTGCAGTACAGAGCGTTGTAACGACGTCCTCTGATTGAAGCTTTGCTGTTTCTTTTTCTAAAAAGTCAATTTTATCGCTAAAAGATTTACATCCCATTGTAACAGTAAATACAATTAGTACGATTAATAGAGTAATATTCCTTTTCATTTGCCTTTTTCTCCGAATATAGTATAGTGTTCAAAACAATTATAACACCGCACGGTGCTATTGTCAACACCGATCGGTGTTTTTTGTATATAATAATTGCAGAAAACTTTGCGGAGGATATGCGATGTTTATATATCAAAGAATACGCGATCTGCGCGAGGATCACGACAAGACCCAGCGCGAGATTGCAGAAATACTCAACATGCAGTTGACGGTCTACCGCCGTTACGAAATCGGCGAGCGCGAGATCCCGCTATGGGCGGCGATAAAGCTCGCGGATTATTACAAGGTCTCGCTAGACTATCTTGTGGGCAGACAATAAAAACATCTTCCGAAGAATTCAATACTTCATCAATCACCGTTTTTTCAAGCGGTGATTTTTTATATTAATATCTGATCTTTGTTCTTTTGACACTCTGTGAATGTCATATTTGATATTCTAACATATTATAATATAATTGTCAAGCACAGAATGTCAAAAGGAGTCGAAAATGTTTAAAAACAAGGTTGAAAACGGAAAAAATAATATTTGCGGCGAGAAGATATACGCGTTGCGCACAGGTGTTCCGAAGATGTCCCAGAGGGTGTTGGCAGAAAAACTTCAGCTTGAAGGGATCGACGTTGACAAAAACGCAATTCAGCGTATCGAGTGCGGCAAACGCTTTGTGACAGATATCGAGCTTCGTGCTTTGGCGAAGATTTTTGGCGTTACCTGTGATGAATTATTGAATTGAAAGTTCGGCACAGCCGAGCTTTTTTCACCTCAACAACTCTTGATCCGAAATCATCAATAATTTACAAATTAATATTGCAATAAGGAATAATTTGGTATATCATTATAGATGCAATCATTTTATTAAAATGAAATTTGCCTTAGCAAATTTCCACCTTAACATTCCGCGAAAGGCGGAATATTTCACCCACGCAAAGCGTGGATTTCACTTTTGCAAAGCAAAAATTTCACATTTCCCGCAGGGAAATATTTCACCGACCGGAGGTCCTCATGTTCGGATACGTTCAGCCCTACATACCCAACCTCACGGTTGGCGATCACGAATACTACCGCGCGGCGTATTGCGGACTCTGCCGTTCGATGGGCAAGGTCTGCGGCGGCTCGTCGCGGCTGACCCTCTCCTACGACGGCGTATTCCTCGCGCTTCTGCGAATGACTATGATGAAGGACACACCCGAATGTGAGCGCCATCACTGCCCCTATTCACCTTTTGCAAAGAAAAACATGCTTGTCGATTCTCCCGATCTCGACTTTTCGGCCGGCGCAATGGGAGTCCTTGCCGCGCTGAAGATCGAGGACGACATCACCGACGAATCGGGATTTAAAAAGCTTGCCGCACTTCTCGGACGTGCTCCCGCCAAAAAGTGGATCAAAGGCGCTGATGAACAGGATCTCGGTATTGTCGCCAAAACACGTGAAAAGCTCGCTCTTTACTACACCGCCGAGAAGGAAAACACATCCTGTGAGTTTTCGGATGCGGGTATTGAGGCTTCTGCGGAGGCTTTCGGCGAGGTAGTCGGAATGCTCGCCTGCCGCGGTATCGAATACGAAAACTACGCCATAGCCTACTCGGTCGGACGCCACGTGGGCAGGTGGATCTACTGCATCGATGCCCTCGACGATCTTGCCGATGACGCTAAAAAAGGGCGATACAACGCCTTTATAGCATCATACGGCAACACTCTCGACGAAGCCGAAAAGCTCACTCTCGAGTGCCTTCTGCGCGACGAGAGCGACTCGGCAATGGCTATGCTCGATCTTGCCGAAGTCAACGAAAATTCGCGGGCATACCGCATAGTCAAAAACATCCTCACGGAGGGAATGCCGCGTGTCGCGCGCGAGGTTCTGAACGGTACATACCGCAAGCCGCGCCGCGAGGATATCAACAAAAATTCAATCAAGGAGGGCTCATTCGAATGAGAGATCCTTTTTCGGTTCTCGGTGTCAGCCGTGACGCAAGCGACGACGATATAAAAAAAGCATACAGAAAGCTCGCGCGCGAGAACCATCCCGATAAATTCACAGATCCCACCGAGCGCGACCGCGCCTCGGAGAAAATGAAGGAAATAAACGCCGCCTACGAGGAGATCCAGAAAATCCGATCGGGCAGAGCATACGATTCCTACGGAGGCGACCAACGCTACAACGAAACCTCGTCCTCGGGCGATGACAGATACGTTGCCGTCCGCGTTCATATCAACGCCCGCCGCGTGCGCGAGGCAGAAGCTGTTCTTGCAAGTGTTCCGCAGAACGAGCGCGGTGCCGAATGGTACTACCTGCGCGGTCTGACCCTCATGCTCCGCGGATACATCATCGACGCAGGCAGATGCTTTGATATGGCATGCGAGCGCGATCCCGACAACGAGGAATACCTCGCGGCTCGCGAACAGTTCCGCGCGCGTACGTCTGCATACAACGGCGGGACCTACACGGTGAACACCGGCTGCTCAGACAGCTTCTGCGACTGCCTGAAGATCTGCTTCTGCGTCAATATGTGTGTCGGAGGACCGTGTTGCTGACGCGGACGCTTCGCGTAGTGCAAAGTGAAAAGGGCAAAGTGCAAAGTAAAGTTGCGGAATATTGGTCTGATTTTTGTTCATATTCTTCGATTGCAATTTTCATAAAATATGACAAAAAGTGTTGACAACAGCGGATTTTTAATTTATAATATTATTAAGAAACTTAAATCCGAAAGGAATTATGAAATGTACAGAATCGGTGTTGACCTCGGCGGAACGAATATCGCCGCAGGTATAGTTAATAACGAAGGAACCATCCTTTTCCGCGCAAGCATTCCCACGGGAGCGCAAAGACCCGCTTCAGAGATCGTTGCGGATATGGCCAGTCTTTGCCACGGTCTTCTCAAGGAAGCTGATATTTCGATCGACGATATCGAGGCTGTGGGTATCGCTACCCCCGGCGTTGCAAACCACGACGACGGTGTTGTTGAATACGCTAACAACCTTCCTTTCCTCCACTTTCCCATCGCGGAAAGCTTCAAAGCTCTCTTCCCCACTCCCAAGGTCAGCATTGAAAACGACGCCAACGCCGCAGCATGGGGGGAGGCTAAGGTCGGTGCCGCAAAGGGCACGCAGAGATCGATCATGATCACTCTCGGCACAGGTGTCGGCGGCGGTATCGTAATCGGCGACACTATTTACTCCGGCTTCAACTACGCGGGTGCTGAGCTCGGACACATCGTTATCGTCCACGACGGCAGACCCTGCTCCTGCGGAAGAAAGGGTTGCTGGGAGGCTTACAGCTCCGCAACAGCTCTCGTCAGGATGACTGAGGAAAAGATCGCAGAGTGCAAGGAAAAGGGTATCCACACCCTTATGGCAGATATGGCGGCAGAACGCGGCAAGGTCTCGGGACGCACTTCCTTTGACGCTATGCGCGCCGGCGACGCCGCCGCAAAGGAAGTCGTTGACGCATACATACACTACCTCGCTTGCGGTCTCTCGAACATTATCAGCATTTTCCGGCCCGAGGTCCTCTCGATCGGCGGCGGAATCTCGAACGAAAAGAACAATCTCCTTATTCCCCTCATCCCCCTCGTCAAAGCTGAACTTGAAGGCTCGGGCGTCGCAGTTCCCGAGATCAGAATCGCAACTCTCGGAAACGACGCGGGAATCATCGGCGCGGCGCTCTTAGGTTAAAGGCGAAGGGAGTACAGAGGGCAAAGTGCAAAGTGCAAAGTGCAGAGTGCAGAGTGCAGAGTTATGGAAGCGATTCTCGCTTTGCTCGAAAAGCATACCGAAAGAATAATGTTTTGTGTGGATGAACCTTTGTTACGCTAAGAACTATAACAAATAAATAGAAAATTCGAGATATAGTGAAGCGTAAAACTTCATTATATCTCGAATTTCTTTTTATTTATGAAACTTCAGGTCAGAACAGTACAAAAGATTATTAAGCAAAAACAAAATTATCATAAGGAATAATTTCCGAGCAACGCGAGGAAATTTACCTTAACTCTGCACTCTGCATTCTGCACTCTGCACT
>JAZSMP010000022.1:0-6430 GCA_045535915.1 Eubacteriales bacterium
ATTACACAGTGATTTTCCATATTCATATACATTTAGTTAGGTCGGTGCCATGCAGACCACTTCGCCAGCACCGCGACGCCCGAGGAACAACTCGGTCGTCACGAGATCCTTCGTCGCCACGCGGCCTGCGGGCGCTCCTCAGGATGACATCGTTGAGCGGAGCTCAACAGTCGGTTCTGCCTCGACGGCTGAACACCGTCGTTTTCCTTTGGAAAACCGTCAGACCCAACGGGCAAGTGCGTAATATGGGCTTCGCCCCTGCACTCCGCCAAGCAAGTGCGAACACAGCTGTTTGACTGTTTTTGAGCTATATCTGCAGTCAATGATTATTTGCCCTTGACTGCGAAAACTTTTGAAAAAGTTTGATCAAAACTTTGATCTGTTTTGTTGGGTGGTTAATTTTTTATCTGCTGCAGCACGAGGCTTTCGCCGGCGTACTGTTTGCGGAGGACGGGCTTTTCGATCTTGCCCGTGGGGTTACGCGGTACTTTCGCAAAGACGATCTTGCGCGGACGCTTGTATCTCGGCAGCTCGAGGCAGAATGTGTTCACCTCGTCCTCGGTCATCTCCTCGCCGTCCTTGACCTCGATTACGGCAAGAGTGATCTCACCGAGTCTCTTTTCGGGGATACCGATGACGGCAACGTCCTTGATCTTCGCGTTCGAGCGGAGGAAATCCTCGATCTGAACGGGGTAGATGTTCTCGCCGCCCGAGATGATGACGTCCTTCTTTCTGTCAACGAGCCAGATAAATCCGTCCTCGTCCTCGCGCGCCATATCGCCCGTGTAGAGCCAGCCGTCCTCGCCGAGGATCTCGTCGGTCGCCTTCGGATCCTTGTAGTAGCATTTCATAACGCCGGGACCCTTGACCGCAAGCTCGCCGACCTCGCCCGCAAGCACCGTGCGGCGGCGTTCGTCAACGATCCGCGTCTCCCAACCGTAACCCGCCTTGCCGATTGCTCCGACCTTGTGGATGTTTTCAACGCCGAGGTGTACGCAACCGGGGCCGATCGACTCGGAAAGACCGTAGTTGGTGTCGTATTCATGATGCGGGAAGCGTTCCTTCCAACGCTTGATAAGGCTCGGGGGGACGGGCTGTGCGCCGATGTGCATCAGTCTCCATTGGTCGAGTCTGTATTCGTCAAGATTGATCTCGCCGCGGTCGATGGCGTCAAGGATGTCCTGCGCCCACGGAACGAGAAGCCATACGATCGTGCAATGCTCCTCCGACGCGGTCTTGATGATCTGTTTGGGAGAGGTTCCCTTAAGCAAAACAGCCTTTGAGCCCGCAAGGAATGAGCCGAACCAATGCATCTTCGCGCCCGTGTGGTAGAGGGGCGGGATGCAGAGGAAGGTGTCCTCGCGCGTCTGCGAGTGGTGCGCCTGCTCGACCTCGCAGGAGTGCATGAGAGCCTTGTGGTCGTGGAGGATCGCCTTGGGGAAGCCTGTCGTGCCGCTCGAGAAGTAGATGGCGGCATAATCGCGGTCACAAACGGGAACTGCGGGTGGCTTTGTCGAGCAGAAGGTCACGAGTCTGTCATAGCTTTCGGCAAACGAGGGGCAATCCTTGCCGACATAGGTCCACATTTTGATCTGAGGCAGAGAGGAGCAGATCTCCTCGACACGCCCCGTGAATTCGGGACCGAAAACGAGGAATTCGGAATCCGACTTTTCAAGGCAGTATTTGATCTCATCGGCGGTGTAGCGGAAGTTGAGCGGGACCGCGATCGCGCCCGCCTTGAGGATGCCGAAGTAGACGGGAAGCCACTCGAGGCAGTTCATCAGCAGGATCGCGACCTTCTGACCCTTGGTGATCCCTCGGGTGAGAAGGAGATTGGCAAAGCGGTTGGCGCGCTGATCGAAATCGCTCCAGGTCATCTCGCGGCGGTAGCTCTCGCCGCCCGTGGACTGCATAAGAGCGTATTCCTTCCAGGTGAGCTTTTCAGTCGGCTCGAGAGCCGCGTTGATCTCAACGAGCGCGGTGTCATTGGGGTAAAACGTCGCGTTACGGACTAAAATTTCTGTGATAGGCATGGTAAATTCTCCTTGAATTTCGGATGCAAAAGAAAAACGTCTCTGCAACCGTGATGGATGCAAAGACGACTGATATAGCCGTGTTACCACTTTGCTTCACCCGCTCCTTGCGGAGGCGAGCCTTACGCACATCTGTCAATGTGTCGTCTTGTGACGGAGACAACCCGTTGCGCCTTTAGAAAAATCGTTTAGCGCACAGCTCCCGAAAGGTAATTCGGAATCCACCGTTCTCTGTCTCGCACCTACCGACAGTTCTCTGAACAACGCTCCGTGGATCCTTACTGGACTTCCGTTCATAGCTTTATGCGGTTATTGTACTACAAAAAAATGTATTTGTCAAGTGCTTTTTGAATATTTATTCAAAAAAAGAAGAATTTTTATTAAAAAACAACAGCGGAAACAGCGGAAACAGCGGAAAAGTTTGCTCAAGCTTTTCATGAAGTTTATGCTTGCCTACGACAAGCCACGACTATGTCTCGGCGGCTGAACACCGCCGTTTTCCTTTGGAAAACCGACAGAGACGTACGAATTCTCAAGGCAGAGCCTCGGACTAATGCGAGCGTTTCGCACGGGCGCTGAGTGCCCACCCCGCCCCTCCCACAAGCGGGAGGGGCGTTTTTCAAGCTATATCTCGCCGCGGATTTGCTTTCCGGATTTGATTTTTCTCTTTCTTGCAATTGCGGAACCGAGGATGGATGCGCCGGTGTAGAGAAGCATACATATAATCGCGCTGATTATGACGCCGGTGAAGACAGGTTTATATTCTTGATTTTCTCCAAACAGCGTTGCAAGATGAAAACCGTATGCTCCCACAAGATAATTGCAACCCGTTATTATCCACACAATGCCATAAATCGCGGATGACAGAGCCGCACGGAAAGCCGATTCTTTAATTTCGTTTTTTTCGGCATCTTCATTGCGGCTATAGTAAATAAGTAAGAACACAACTGCACCGAGCATTCCGAATGCTGTCATGATCACATCTTCAAGGCGTTCCTTTGTAGCCATATCGTGATAGACCCCGCGGAAAATATAAAGCGGAATGAATGACACCAAAAAGCCGATCCAAGACGCGCCCCACATGATAACAGCGCCTACAAATGAAGATTTGACAGTTTCTTTTTTCATTACGATGTCCTCCTTAGGAAGTAGTCTTTATAATATAAACGCAAAAAAAACAAAAAATTTTCACAAAATACGTTTGTTTACAATAATTTTTTGGTAAAAATCCGCCTTACGTATTGTTTCAATTAATTATATTTCGCCTTGGGAGTTGTTTGAGTGCGGAAGATTTCGCACGGGCGCTGACTGCCCACCCCGCCCCCTCCCACAAGCGGAAGGGGAAAGTTTGAGAGTGCGAACCTTTTTGCTCAGCGTTCTGAATATCGTATTCGCAAGGCGAATATATCGTGTTTACCTATTACACCAACTTCGCAAGCCCATGCCCGATGAAGAAGCAAGCGACGTAAGTTATCAGCTGGCTGATCCAGAATAGGTATCTCTGTTTTTTCGCCCAATAAAGATCAAGCAGGAGGGAGACCTGCAGAATGCTGATTGCAATGATCGGCAGACTGATTGCCATCCACGCGCCCGATGAATCAAAGGAAACTATGGCGGCGAGAATCCATATAAAATATGTCGGGCAGAGCGCGAGATGCGAGAAGAGCATCCGTTTCCCGAAGGTGAGTCCTCCATCACGCTCGAGCCGCCGCAGCTTTATCCGCCCGTAGCGGTTTGCAGTCATCGAGGATGAATATGCTCCGAAAAATACGATAATTCCCACTGTCGTTGTAAAACCGCAGAGTGAGATGAAGAATATGAATAATATCGCGTAAAACGCAAAGGTCGGTAGATTTTTTTGAAGGTGTGTTTTCATTTTTATTCCAGTATGATTTGTATGGTTTGCCCGATCAAAAAGCAAAGAATATAAACTCCGAAATGACATGCCCACAAAAGCTTTTTTGGTGCGCGTCGCCAATATTCGTCACAAAGCTCAAAAATCGGTAGAGTTCCGACCACGATCAGCGGGAATCCCGTTACTACCCAGGCATACCACGTTTTGATCGGAAATAGTGACGAGACAAGCCACATCGGATAGCATGGAAAACTCGCCAGGAGTGAAAATTTCAATCGGTTTTTGGTCGTCAGAGCATAATCGTATTCTTCAAGCTTTATCACGCCGTGGCTGCTTGCGATCATCGACAGCATATAGAGAAAGAAGAATGAAAGAAAAAATATTGCTACTGCAGTTCCCGAAAGCGCACGGAAACAGAAAAATACGGTAACAAAGCAACCGAGAAGCGGAATATTTCGCAGGAACGTCTGCCAAAAGTTCTTGACTTGAATAGACATCGTTATTATCCCTTCGCTTTTTCCGCCTCATATTCCTCTCTCGCCATCCTTCCCGTTGCATTTCGGAATATGGTGACGTCATTATTTTGGGTGCAATAAGTGTATTCGACCGACGATGAGTAGCCTTGGTGCATATCTATTGCCTCGTAGCGGCGGAAGAATCCGTCGCCGATGGGGAAGTATTCATCCTTCGAGCCCTCGCCGCGGTATTCGGTCAGCTCCCAGGTCGAGATGCAGGTCTTTTTGTGGTGGAGCGCGGTGTATTTGACGAGTCCGATGCCCGGCGCGAACCAATAGGTCTTGTGACCTCCGCGGTAGTAGTAGCCTTGGGGCATACCCGCGACGTTGACGAAGACCTTTCTGCAATTCTTGAAGACTCCGAGTCCCGTTTCGCAATCATCCTCGGTGACCTCGATGCGGTAGTCGCGGTCGTGGAAGCGTCCCCATTTCGTTTTGCCCTTGTCGTAATATCCGTCCACCCATTTGTCGTTCCAGAGCGAGCCCGTCGTTTCGTTGAGGATAGAGTAGGGCGTGTTATACATCACGGGGTAGCTCTTTTTGGTCAGCTCGAACGGGAGATACGAGCCGAATTTGTACTCGCGCTGTTTGCGATTCGAGAGACGGATCCCGCCTTCCTCCTTGACGACACCTTCGATCTCAAACCAGTCGCGAATGCTTTTTTCTTTGTAATCGGGGTTCGATTCGTCGTTTTCGCAGATATTTTCGGTAACCTTCATCGCGATTTCCGCGTGAAGGCGTTGCATATCGTTCTCGGCATAGTTGACGGCGCGCTTAATACATTCGATCGAATCGAGGGAAGGCTCTACGCTATTTCCGACCGCACGGTAAAGCTTGCTTACCGCTTCAAGCATATTGCCGCGGAAGTTCGCGCGGTTGAAGAGCGTGTCCTCGCAGATGAAGTAATAAGCCAACACCGCCGCTTTGCCGTCGAAGTAGGTCACGCGGTAGGTCGAGTCGATGACGGGCGCGGCATCCTTGTCACCCGCACAGATGTATTTCCATCTGTTGCCCGCAGTCAGAGGAAGCAGACCGTCGCCCGTGACGTTATATTCGGCAAGCAACCAATCGTGCGAGGAGCTGTCGCCCGATAAAGTCTGCTTGACTATGCCGATGCCCTCACAGAAAGCGGTTTCGACGCGGTTTTTTGTCCATAAAGGACCGTCAACGCGGAAGATCCTGCAATTTTCAAAGAGACCCGCGGGCGTGTTTACTGTGGTGGAGTTGGAGATGCAGGAGAGTGTGTACCTTTTGCACTCCGAGACAACGCTATCGCCAACCTGCATATTTTCGTCAAGAATGAGCGAATCACAGCAGGATGCGTAGTAGAAGATCAAGCTTTCGAGCCCCGGCTTTTCTCTGCCGAAGCCGGGCTGCTGCCAGAAATAGAGCTTGCCGTCGATGTAGTGGAATTCCTCGCCCGTAGCCTGAATAAGCGTATTTGCCGAATAGCCGTATTTATCGAAAAGCTCGAGGGTAGCATCAGCGAGCGCATAATAGACGTCGGAGGGCGGCAGAAGTGCTGTGACCTGCTTGAAGTAACCGAGGCTTTCATCGGTCAGCTCGTGATCGCGGACGAGCAGCATCCGCGCAAGCCAAAAGCTGAGCGTGGCACGGGTCCTTGTAAATCCGTTTTCCTCGCACCAAGGGATCAGATCATCGCGCAGATTATCCGTTTGCTTTTCAAGTCCGCGCAAGCGCGCGTTTTCATCAAGCAAAACCATACTGAGGACGTATTCGTTGCGCCCCTTGATCGCATTTTCCTTGATCTCGGCGAGGATCTTGTCCTTTTCCTTGCCGGGGAGCCACCAATAGCCGCGAAGAAGAACATCCGCGAGCGCGTGACTCTTTTCCTCCGAATCTGCGAGGGAGATGATGTTTTGGAGTACCTCTTCGTAGTCCTTCGCAAATCCCGATTTGTCGTTTTTGAGAGTCCAAAGCTTGAGCTTTTTGACCTGATCCATTATACGCGTGACGATGTCATCGCGATCCTCGTGTTCCTTGTCCATAATTCCGTATTCCTTTCT
>JAZSMP010000339.1:0-4767 GCA_045535915.1 Eubacteriales bacterium
TCTAGGGCTCCCAAAAACACCGATTCCTGTGTCTCGTTCTTTTTTGCACCCGCAACGGGAATCGAACCCATAACTACCCCTTAGGAGGGGGCTATTATATCCATTTAACTATGCAGGCGTACTATATAATTATATCATAAACTTGAAGAATATGCAAGTGTTTTTTGGTTTTTTATATATTTTGTTTTAAGAATAAGAAATAGTACCTGCTAAAATATAAAAATCGAAAATTTCCGAAGCTTCAGCGAGGAAATTAACCTATAACTTCGCCGAAGGCGAACATTAACTCGGCGCAAGCCGATATTAACTCGCGCTTGGCGCGATCTTAACTCTCGCGAAGCGAGATAATTCTGACAAAAAGCACACCCCGGAACTCCCGAGGTGTGCCTGAGCTTAATAATTATTCCTTATCTTCTTTCTCACACCGAAATAAATTCCGAGTGAGAGAAGAACTGCAATGATAACTCCGCAGATGACGTATATTCCCGTGCTGATCTGAATATCCGACTTAAGCTCCTCCCAAAGCTCGTTGATCAGGATGAGCTTTTCGCCGCTGAGATTCTTGTAGGTCGAGGTCATAACGGCATCGGTGTCATACATCTTTTCATAGGCGTCTTCCTTGATTTCACCCATGTATTCGATGTATTCTTCACTCTCGACAACAAGTCTGTTCGGAGAAGCGTAATAGGTGTATTCCGCGTTGGCAATTGCAGCCTCTTCCATCAGCATAAAGTTGATGTAACGCTCGGCAAGCTCCTTGTTCTTGCTCGACTTGGGTATGCACATCGCGTCAACGTAGAGATTTGTGCCTTCTTCGGGATAGTAGAATTCGAGGTCGGGGTTGTTCTCGTACATCGCAAGATAATCGCCCGCGTAGTACGCGGCAATGCCCGCAGAACCGTTTTCCATCTTGTTGAAGATCTCGTCCATAACGTATCCCTGAAGGATCGGCTTCTGCTCCTTGAGCTTTTCGAGAGCCGTGCGCCATTCCTCTTCGCTGTCCGAGTTTACGTCAATGCCGAGGAAGTACTGTGCGCTACCGAAAGCGTCGCGCGAGTTGTTGAACTGAAGAATATTGCCCGCGTGTCTTTCATCCCACATCAGCTTCCAGCTTCCAAGGCTCGGATCATCCGCATCAACCATTGTGGTGTTGTAGATGATACCGATCATGCCGTAAAGGTAGGGAACGGAATAGACGTTTCCGGGGTCGTGATCCGAATGCTCGCTCGTCTCGCCCCAGAATTCGGGAAGAATGTTTACGATCTCGGGGATGTTATCGTAGTTGAGCGGTGCAAGCAGATCTTCCGCGATAAGACGCTCGATCATATAGTCGGAAGGAACGACAATGTCGTAGCTGACCGAACCCGAGCTGAGCTTTGCATAAAGACTCTCGTTGCTCGAGAAGGTAGAATAATTGACCTTGACGCGCTCGCCGTAGGTCTCAAAGTACCACTGCTCAAAAGCTTCGTTGGAGTCAAGACAGCCTTCCGAGCCGTCCGAAATATACTCACCCCAGTTGTAAACGTAGAGAGTTTTTGTTCCGCCCGAAACACCTTCTTCGCCGCAAGCTGTTAAGAGGAGAGGAAGGATGATAAACGCGACCGCAATTAGTGCGGCAAAACGGATCTTTCTCATTTTGCGCCTCCTTTCTTACCGAAGGAGCCCGCAAAATTGACAACGAGCAGGATGATAAGTATGGTGACGACTATGAGAGCCGAGAGGGCGTACATGCTGAATTTTACATTGTGCGCCGTCTGGTTGTAAACGTAGAGAGGAAGAGTCTGGAAATCGGGCGAGCTTACGAAATGGCTGATGACGAAATCGTCAAGTGACATCGTGAATCCGAGCATGAGACCCGAAACGATACCGGGGATGATTTCGGGAAGCTCGACCTTGAAGAAAGCCTGCGAGGGAGTGCATCCGAGGTCCTGCGCCGCCTCCGAGAGAGAGACGTCAAGCGCCTTGAAACGCGGCATTACCGAAAGGATAACGTAGGGCAGGTTGAAGGTCACGTGCGCGATAAGCATCGTGCCGAAGCCGAAGAAATTCTGTGTCCCGAGTATCGCCGCAACCGCAACGAAAAGAAGCATCATCGAAACGCCGGTCACGATATCGGGGTTCATCATCGGGATGTTGGTGACGGTATTTACCGATCCCTTGATCCACTTCGACTTCATTCTGTGAAGTCCGAGTGCGGCAAAAGTACCGATAACTGTAGCAATAAACGAGGACGAAACCGCAAGTACAAGCGAGTTGCGCAGAGAGGTCAAAGCCTCCTCATCGGCAAAGAGCTCTTCGTACCAAGTGAAGGAAAAACCCGAATATTCCGCAAGACTGCCCGCCTCGTTGAAAGAGAAAGCGATCAGCACGATTATCGGAATATAGAGAAGCAAAAATACTAAAACGATATAGGATCTCTGGAGGAATTTCAAGGCATGATACCTCCTCCCTTGCCGGCTTTGGGATCGCCGGGCTGTTTGTCATCCGAGAAGCGGTTCATGATCGTTACCGAGATGATGATGAGAACCATCATAACCAGCGAGATCGCCGCACCGACGTTGTAGGTCGAAGGATTCTGGAAAAGACGCTCGATCGTGTCGCCGACAAGGTCGATCTTGCCCGCGCCGAGCTTCTGGGAGATGTAGAAGGTAGAGATCGAAGGTACGAATACCATCGTGATACCCGAAATAACGCCGGAAGCAGTCAGGGGCATGATAACGCGGGTCATTGTCTGCCAGGATGTACATCCGAGGTCCTGCGAAGCCTCGATGAACTTGGGGTCGAGCTTGGTCATTGCCGTGAAGATCGGAAGGACCATGTAGGGCAGGAAGTCGTATATCATACCGAGGATAACGCCGAAATTTGTTCCGACTATCGAGAGCTTGTCAAGTCCGAGAGATTCAAGCAGAGAATTGAGAAGACCGCCGTTGTCGAGAAGTGCCATCAAGGCGTAGGTACGGATGAGCAGGTTGCACCACATCGGGAGCATAACGAGAACCATCAGCATCTTCTGCGCACGGGGAGACTGCTTTGACATAAAATATGCAAGCGGATAGCCTATGATCAGACAGATAACCGTTGCGATCAGCGCAAAGGCGATCGAGAGCACGAAAACGTGTCCGTACTGTGAAAGAGACGCAATATTTGAAAATGAGAAATTGCCGTCCGCGTCGGTAAATGCAAAGAAGAGCACGAAGATCATCGGGAAAACGATGAACATTATTGCCCAGAGAATGTGGGGCGCGGCGGCAAGTCTCTGAAAGAGAGAGCCTTTTTTCATTCCGCTTCCTCCTCGGGGTCGGCGAGATGTTCAAGCTCGTCGCTGAAAGAGGAGTAATCTCCGAATTTGCCAGAATATTCGGATTTCTTCATAACGTGGATCGCCTCGGGCTCAATGTGAAGTCCAATGGTGGCATCGGGCGCAACGTAGTCGGAGGTCTCAAGCATCCACTTGAAGCCGCCGACGTCAACGATTATCTCGTAGTAGTCGCCCTTGAAGGTGACCGACGAGACTGTTCCCGTGAGCATACCCTTGTCCACCTCGACAACGTCAACGTCCTCGGGACGGACGACGATATCAACCTTTTCCTTCGGTGCGAAATCCTTGTCCACACATTCGAAGGTGTGACCAGAGAAGCGGACCTTGTAGTCCTCGAGCATAACGCCGTCAAGGATGTTCGATTCGCCGATAAAGTCGGCAACGAAAGCGTTTTCGGGTTCGTTGTATATCTTTTCGGGAGTGCCGATCTGCTGGATCTTGCCGTCAGCCATAACCACAATGGTATCCGACATCGAGAGGGCTTCCTCCTGGTCATGCGTTACGAATATGAAGGTGATGCCCGTCTGTCTCTGCATGCGCTTGAGCTCGACCTGCATGTCCTTGCGGAGCTTGAGGTCAAGCGCGCCGAGAGGCTCGTCGAGAAGAAGGATCTCGGGTTTGTTGATAAGAGCGCGCGCAATCGCAACACGTTGCTGCTGACCGCCCGACAGGCTGTCAACGCGGCGGCGTTCAAAGCCCCTCAGGTTGACCATCGCAAGCATTTCCTTGACTTGCTCGCGGATCTCCTCCTCTGGAGTTTTCTTGATGCGCAGACCGAACGCGATGTTTTCAAATACGTTGAGGTGGGGGAAGAGAGCGTACCGCTGGAAGACCGTGTTAACGGGACGCTTGTGGGGCGGGATATCGTTTATGGCTTTACCGTTAAAGAAAACCTTACCCTCGTCGGGTGTGACGAATCCGCCGATAATACGAAGGGTCGTGGTCTTGCCGCAACCCGAGGGACCGAGCAGAGTGATAAACTCGTGCTCGTGAATGTCGAGATCGATAGAGCAAAGAACGGTCTCGCCGTCGTAAGACTTAGAGACTCCGCAGAGCTCTATAAGCTTTTCGTTGTTCATTCCGTACAATTCCTTTACAGATAAAAAATAAAAAAATTCCGGAACGGGTCTATGTCACACATCGGAAAAAAGCGCAAAATCCGTTTCGGGATAACCGAAACGGGCAAAAAAAGCCGAGTGTACCTACGTACCGCAGTTTCCAAGTATATTGTATCAAAAAATCCGATAAAATGCAATAGTTTTTTAAAATATCTTCAAAATAAGGGCGAAAAATATTGATTTTTGATGATTGCGTGAGACAAAAAAAGAGAAATGTTGAAAATGGACATAACGAATAAAAAGAAATCAAGAAAGCTTTGTTCGCACTTGCATATAGGGGTGAAGGGGGGCGAAGCCCCCTTCAAGAAAAAACGATGTCATCCTGAGGGC
>JAZSMP010000274.1:0-2123 GCA_045535915.1 Eubacteriales bacterium
ACTGGAATATATAGGCAATAGCGCGTTTCACGGATGTACATCTCTTTACTCTGTCGCGCTTCCCGAAAGTCTCGTTGAGATCGGTGAAATAGCTTTCAATTCCGCACTTGATACGGTGTATCTCGGAAGCCACCTCGAAAAGATAGGAACCGATGCCTTCGCGGGTATTTCGCCGCGAGTCAGGCTGGAATACCGAGGAACGCTTGCAATGTGGAGCAAGATCGAAAACGCACATAATCTCTACAGAGGAAACAGTAACGTGAAGGTGACCTGTACCGACGGCGAAGTCGTTCTCGAACCCGACGAACTTTATTACGTGCTT
Organism: Eubacteriales bacterium; assembly: GCA_045535915.1. GTDB lineage: Bacteria > Bacillota > Clostridia > Oscillospirales > CAG-272 > CAG-390. The sequence continues at coordinate 323 of JAZSMP010000274.1, forward strand.
GATTAAGATAAAGGCGGGAAGCGAGTGCGAAGGGCAAAATGCAAAATGCAGAATGTAAGTGCAGAGTGCAGAGTGCAGAGGGCAGAGGGCAGAGTTAAGGAAAATTTCCTCGTGTTGCTCGGAAATTATTTCTTATGATAATTATATTTCTGCTTGATAACCTTTTGTACTGTTCTGAACCGTTGTTTAATAAATAATAAGAAATTCGAGATATAACGAAGTTTTCGCTTCACTGTATCTCGAGTTTTCTATTTGGTTGTTATATGGTTTAGATTAACAAAGAATCATCAGCACAAAACACAATTCTCCCTGTATGCTTTTCGAGCAAAGTTCGAAAAGCTACCATAACTCTGCACTCTGCACTCTGCACTCTGCACTTTATTCCATTCCTCCGTTTTTGATATATTCCGCCAGCAGGTCGCGGGCGAAGAGGTCGTCGGCAAGCGACGCTACGACGGTCAGGCGGTTCGGCGCGTAGGATGAGGTGTAGGAATCGACGATGACGTAGTAGGTCGCGTTGTCGTCGATCGAGTAGCGCACCGATTGACCGTATTCGCCGTAGTAGACGAAGTAGTTCGAGTTTGAGGTGTTGATGAATTTGGATTTGAGGTCCTTGCCCTTTATCGAGCATAGGTCAAGGCGGTTGTCAAAGGGGAAGAGTGATTGCAGATCGGAATATTTTACCTCGCCCGAGGAGAGATTGTAGGGTGCGCGGACAGATATGAAGCCGCCGCCGAGGACGATGTCGTGATCCTTGCCCCACGTTTCGAAGCCTTCCTCAAAATAGAGGCGTGCCACAAGCGCGCGGAGCCAGTCGCCGTTGCGGAAGACCTCGTTTGTGCCGAGGACTTCGTCAGCCTTTGCAACCTCGGATGCGTATTTTTCCATAAGCGAGGAAACGATCGGGTCGGAGGGCGAGTCGTCGAAGACGTGCGCGGGAATGTATTCCGCAGTTTTTACGATGTTGTCGCCGCCCGCAAAATTGATGACGGCTTCGGCGTGTGTGATCCCGTCGTTGTCGCCTCCGCCCTGAAGGTGGTAGACGCTGTATTTGTCGCCTTTGGCGTAGCTTTTGTGGGTGTGACCCTCAAAAACAAGGTCAACGTGCTCCTTCGAAAGAGAAATATCCGCATCGCCGTCGTGGATAGAGAGGATGATGAAGTCGGCACCCTCGGCGCGAAGACGCTCGGATTCGGCGCGGATGAGAGCATTAAGCTCTTCACCCGTTTTGAAATAAATATCTTCGACCTTGTCTCCCGAAATTGATGAATAACAGTCGCCGATCGCGCCGATAATACCTATAGTCGCCTCGCCGAAGCTGACCGTTACGGACGGGTCGCAGTAATCGACGCGCTCGTTCGTGGCGCGGTCGTAGATGTTGATCGCGAGGAAGGGGAAGTCTGCGAGCTCGGCGTTTGCCTCGATAAATTCCTCGCCCCAATCAAATTCGTGGTTGCCGAGGGTCATTGATGTGAAGGAGAGCGCATTCATCCAGTCGGTCATGATCCTGCCGTGTGTCAGATTTGATTCAGATGCGCCCTGCCACATATCTCCCGAGGAGAGAAGGACCGTGTTCGGATTTTCCGCACGCGCGGATCTGAGGAATGATGTCAGCTCGTCAACTCCGGGCTGTGAGGAGTTGTCGAGGAGCTTGCCGTGGAGGTCGTTTATTGCATAAAAGTCTACGGTCACGGTGACCGAGATAGTGCAGGTGTCGCAGAAATTGTCCGAATCGGTGTCGGTGTGAGTACCCGCGGGACAGACATATGCTTCGGTGGTGATGACATCGGAAGTCTCGATC
>JAZSMP010000020.1:0-2080 GCA_045535915.1 Eubacteriales bacterium
GACTTCCGCGCTACGCAGGATTTTGATATCGTGCTGATTATCGAGTCAATGGATGATGATTTCGGAAGAGCCATCTGGGATTTTATTCGTGATGGTGGATACAAGATCAGAGAAAAAAGTACGGGAGAACCCGAGTTCTACAGATTCAAGAGTCCCGAGGACAAATCCTATCCCAAAGAGATAGAGCTGTTTTCGAGAAAGAGCAAATTGCTGAACTATGCGGATGAAGATAGACTCACACCGATACATATCTCGGATGAGATCTCAAGCCTTTCGGCAATTCTGCTTGATGACGAATACTACTTATTCCTATCCCACGGACTTACAGAGCTTGAGGGAATACAGGTGCTGAACTACACCCACATCATCCCGTTCAAAGCAAAAGCTTGGATTGATCTCAAGGAACGCAAAGAAAACGGCGAAGCTGTTGACAGCAAGAATATACTCAAGCATAAAAACGACGTCTTTCGTCTATCGCAGCTCCTTGCCGAATCGGATTTCGTAACTTTAAGTGAAGGAATCAAAGCTGATATGGCAAGCTTCGTTGCGCAGATGGAAAACGAAGATGTTGACCTCAAGAATCTGAGAATCATAGGTAACAAGAAAAACATCCTCGATTTGATTGCGAGAGTATATAATCTTAACTCATAATACCTATTACAAATTTCAAATAGGCGGTATCTTAATGATGCCGCCTATATTTTTATTAAAAGGAGAAAAGCTATATGACAGCATATAGAATAACCCGCCTACCATGGGAGATATCCGAAGCCGTGCTTTTGCTTGTCGTATTTCTTATAGGTGTCAGAATAATGTTGACGAAGATATGGCGAGAGAAAACCGGGTCGATTGATGCCTTATGCTTGGTCATTGCGGGCGGCATCGGCGGCATCTTGCTCATATTATTCGGTCCCGGAATGACTACAATCAAGGGTCTGCTTCTCTGCGGAATTCTTATGTACGCAAGCCTTTCGGATCTCGAAAAGCGAGAAGTTCCGGATTATGTATCGGTAATGATCCTTGTATTGGCACTTGTAAACTTCAACCCGTTAGATCTGCCTTCAATGCTCATCAGCGCGGCAATGGTCTTTGTCCCGCAAATGATTATTGCCGTAACACGACCGCAAAGATCGGTCGGAGGTGCGGATATTAAGATATCCACAGCCGTCGCCTTTCTGCTCGGTGCTCGGACAGGACTCTTCGCGCTTATTGTAGGTCTTACACTTGCGGTGGTTACAATGCTGATTCTTTCGAGAACGGATAAAACCCGAAAAGAAAAAGGCTTTCCGCTTGTACCCTTTCTTGCGGTCGGAAGTATGATCGCATATATGATTTAACCCGGAGGTAAATATACAGTATGAAAAACAGAACAATAATCGGTATCATATGTATAGTGCTTGCGCTTGTTGTCACATTTGCGGTAGCACCGCTTGTAAACAAACTCGCAGACAGCCGCATAGATATCGTAAGAATTACTCGTGATGTAACACGAGGACATATGATCGGCGAGAACGACGTTGAGGTGGTTAGCGTCGGCGCGCATAATCTTCCTACCAGTGTCCTTGTGAAAAAGGAAGAAGTCGTGGGTAAATTCGCAAGCGTCGATCTCAAGGTCGGAGATTATCTTCTCCCCTCAAAGGTCAGCACCGAATCGGACAGCGCATCAGATGTATTCAGAACACTCGACGGCAAAAAGCAAGCCATAAGCATTACTATCCAATCTTTTGCGGGAGGTCTCTCGGGGAAGCTTGAAAACGGAGACATTATAAGTATCATTATATATGATACGGAAGACAAGGAATCCTTTATCCCCGGAGAGCTTAGCTACGTAAAGGTAATAACATCTACTACTGATACAGGCATAGATAAAGATGAGCTTCAACCTAATGAAGACGGAACGTATGAACTCCCCACAACGCTCACTCTGCTTGTAAACCCTACTCAGGCGAAGCTGCTTGTCGAATATGAGAATAATGCGGTTATTCATGCAGATCTTGTATTCAGAGGTGATGCCAAATCCGCACAGAAGTTTCTCGATGTTCAAGAGAAGTTTTTTGATCCGAATTACGTTCCCAAAAGC
>JAZSMP010000001.1:0-3367 GCA_045535915.1 Eubacteriales bacterium
TAAAAAATATTGGGAAAGTTTGATCAAACTTTTCAAAGTTTGCAGATTCTTAAGGCAGAACCTTAAGTCGACCTCCGCTCAACGATGTCATCCTGAGGAGCGCCCGCAGGCCGCGTGGCGACGAAGGATCTCGTGCCGCCCTCATTTACAAGGGCGGCGCGGTGCCTGTATGGAGAGGTTTGATGTGTATAATCGTAAAACTAAAGTCAAAAGTAGTTGTTCGCACTTTTGAAAGGCAAAATAATACAAAATCACTGTGTAATTTTGATACTACACAGTGATTTTCCATATTCATATACTTTTAGTTGGGTCGGTGCCCTGCAGACCACTTCGCCACCACCGCGACGCCCGAGGAACAACTCGGTCGTCACGAGATTCTTCGGCAGCGGGGGCGGCTTGCGAGCGCTGCCTCAGAATGACAACGTCTTTCTTGCAGGGGGCTTCGCCCCCTGCACCCCTGCATCGCAAGTGCGAACATAGCTTTCTGCTTTTTGTGCATATTGCTATATGTGCGGTTTTTGTTGTACTTTGTCAGTAGCCTAACCGCCGATACTGTCGGCGGTCTTTTCATTTGTGCACACTATACAAACGAACTTCATACTTTTTGTTCAAAACAACGATATTTATATTGTCACTTAATTTGTTGTTGACATACTATTTTGCATATGATAAAATAAAAGTACGGGATATGATCCCGAATAAATAAAAAGGAGATTTCGTAAATGAAAAAACTGATACCGATAATATTGATTTTTATTATTGTATTTTCGTCGTGCAATTCTGCTCTCCACGACCCCGAAGAAACCTCCGATCTTGAAATAACATCTGATAGCATAAGCATATCCCCGGAAACCACAGTTCCTCCCGAGACCGAACCAGAAATAACTTGGCATTATCCTACGTTCAGAGAGAACAATCCGACTTGGATGCCTGCAGACACGGGAGAATATCCCGATGAGATAAAAAACACATATTTAACCTTTCCATTGCTTTATGAAACGACCGCATATGGATTTGAGTATTTGGTCGAATCCTATACAGACACCGTGTATATGCAGGATTATATATATCTTCGCATAACGGTGACCAACACGTTGGACTCTCTGCAGTGGTATGGCGGCTCTCTTTGGTGTGCCGGATCTTTCAAAAGAGACGACGGTGAACTGCTTATGTCACTTCGTAATAATGGTTCGTTTAGTGATAATATCAATGGTATGCACGGCATTGATCCCGGTATGTCTCATACACATGAAGTCTTGTTCCAAGCTGATCATGATTATTTCAATCTTGAGCACAGTTATGTGTTTGTAATCGGTATTTATCCAACAACTCCGGTTCCTCAGCTTATCGAAATCCCGATTCCGATAAATATTGCTGTTTAATTAAACTTGCCCCCAACCGACACCGCCCGGTGTCGGGTTTTTCATCTTTTCCTTGACAACGCTTTCCAATCATGATATAATTATCATGTATAAATATATTTTCGGAGGCTCAAATGAAACCCAAGCACATACTTCTCATTATGTCAGACCAGTGCCGCGCCGACGCGCTCGGGCCCTACGGTAACACATACGCGCAGACTCCCGTGCTTGACGCGATCGCCGACGGCGCAACCGTCTTCAACCGCGCCGTGACTCCCTCCCCCGTTTGCGTCCCCGCGCGTCTTTCCCTCCTTGCGGGTCAGTACGTAAACCGCACCGGAAACTCCAACAACAATCCCAAGATCTTCTACAAGGGCGAGGGCTTCTACTCGATGCTCACAAAGGCAGGCTTTGAGTCCTGCTGTGTCGGCAAGATGCACCACGTCTGGGACAGATACGGGCTGATGGGCTTCTCCTCGCGCCATACCCAGGAAGAACTCGCCGCAGAGGGCGACGATTACACCGAATATATCAAAAATTCCCCCTACAAGAACGTCTTCGACTACAACGGTCAGCGCAGCGACCTTTATTACGTTCCGCAGGTGAGCCAGCTTCCCGCAGAAGCGCATCCGACGCAGTGGATCGGCGACCGCTCGGTCGAGTTCATCGAAAACTGCGACCCCGAAAAGCCCGTCTTCCTGATGTCCTCCTTCATCCATCCGCATCCGCCCTTCTGCCCGCCCGCGCCCTGGAACAAGCTCTTCCGCGATATGCCCGAGGCTCCCTTCGTGCCCGAGGAAACGCCCGATCTCAAGTATCTCCTGCCTCCCGCATTCGACCTTGACAACGTTCTCTGCATGACCGACCACGACATCCGCCGCGCAAAGAACTACTACTACGCCTGCGTCTCCTTCATGGATTACCAGATCGGACGCATCACCGACGCGCTCAAGAAAAAGGGTATGTACGACGATACCGTGATTCTCTTCATTGCCGACCACGGCGAGACTCTGGGCGACTACCGCCACGCGGGCAAGCGCACTATGCTTTCCTCCGCGAACCGTATTCCCTTCATCCTCCGCGTTCCCGGAATGGAGGGCGGCGAGCGCAGAGATCCCGTTTCCCTCGTTGACGTCGCTCCCACGCTTCTCTCGCTCTTCGGCGTTGACTATGATCCCGCCGAGTTCGATGGAATCGACATCCTCTCGGGTAAGCACTCTGAGGTCTACTCGCAGTACGAATGCGGCGAGAAGGCTTGCTATATGGTTGCCGCAGAGAATGACAAGCTTATCTACAGCCGTCAGCACGATAAATACGCCTACTTTGACGAATGCCCCGAGCACGTAAACAAGTATGACGAGGGCGGCGAGCGCGTTGAATACCTCAAGGCTCTCCTTGACGCTCATATGGCTGAGGACAAATGCGATATCGCGAAGAATCCGATGAAAAAAGAGGGCGCGGGTCCCAAAAAGAAGAAATATCAGGATTTCGGCAACAGCAGAATGGACCACAATTTCCGCGCCGATGAGGAAGCCGCACGCATCCCCGAAGGCTACAGAATCGATCTGCGCCGCTTTGAGGGAGAAACGCTTGAATAAGTGGACAGTGGTTAGTGGACAGTGGACAGAAAGTTGCGACATTATAATTTAGTTTTCATTATCGTTCCTTCATTATTCAGATAATTTAATTTTTAAAGTAAACTCTCTGTCCTATATGAGTATTGGTGAACAAGAAATATACGCTTTCATTGATAATCATGCATAATTGCAATTTCTCGGTTCTGGAGTAAGACAAATAGGCCGAAGTATGCTATGATATAAACATAGTTCAGAATTTTTGCTGGATTTTTCCGTCTATATAGACAGAAAGACAAACTTGAATTTATCTAACTGTCAGAGGATGTTAATTGGGAATATTTAATAGAACATATTAAGCAAAATATAAATTTAGAGGTTTTTATGGTAATAAGGTTAGCAACGAAAAATGATATTGAGATAATCGTAAAA
>JAZSMP010000212.1:0-2867 GCA_045535915.1 Eubacteriales bacterium
GCTTTTTTGTTTTCCTTTCGTAGAGAGTTATGCTATCGTCTTTGAGATACCATTGATATTCACGGGAGTACATCAGATCATCAACTCTGTAACCGGTTAACCGCAAAATATCAACCAGAGCTCTCGATTCCGGATCAAGCAACCGCCTGATGCGATCCAGTTCGTCTGCGGGGATGTATGCTGATGGAATTGCCGCGCTCTACCTCCTTTCTGCAAGAACATTCGTTCGTGTTCTCATTATATCACGAACATTTGTTCGTGTCAAGGGTGCAAAAAAGGGGACTTACGCCCCCTTGATCTGCTCCAGATCGAGCGGCACGTACAAACCATACCGCCATATGTACACGACCTTTTCGAGTGCCACTTCTGCCGCGCTCTGATCGTCCATGTTGATCAGATTGCCGCTCTCGATGTCGTCCAGATCGAGCTCCTTGCGCACCTGTGCAGCCACTCCGCCCCACTGGATCAAACGCCGTCCCCGGAGCGCCTTGTCGATGGTCTCCAACACGGTCGCGCTCTTGATCTCGGCTGTCTTGACGGGGTACTTGCACATTTCCGCGCATGCGGATGTGATCGACTGCCCCGGTTTCTGTCTTACCGCCTCGATCGAGACTGACGGATCATAGTCGAGCCGCGCCGCCGCTTTCCATGCGGCTATCAGATCATCCAGGCTTACGTAATGTTCGCCGGTGAAATAATCCTGATCGACCGTCATGAGGTAATGCAGGTGCGGGTGGTATGTGTTTTCCTTGGGATTATACGTTATTTCCAGTGCCCTGTATGATCCCTTGAATGCGCCCTGATAGAGCTTTGTCTTCCTGAGCCGGCTTGCCGCGTCCATGAGCTTATCAACCGTATCGTTGAGTTCTTCACGTGTACAGTTCCTGACGGTCAGCGTAACAAATACATGTTGATACCCGCGCTCTGACAGTGCCTTGTATATCTGATCCGCCTGTACGCCGAGTTTGATTGATCGTCTCCACTGGCACATGGGACACATTCTTTCCCGGCAAAAATTCGCATGATGCAACGAGTTCTTGTTGTCCGGCGTGCGTACGAACTCAAGATATGTGCCGCAATTCCTTATTTTCTCGGCTCTTTCCGGATCGTATATTTTCATGAGTTTGGAGACTTGGAGTGACATTTTTTTGCGCTCCTTCCAGTTCCGTCTTCCGTCTACGAGCTCGATGTCCTCTTGACAAAAGACTTCTCCTGTGTTATGATTTACATAGAGGGGATTCAATTTTGCAATCTCCTTTCTGGTGATAAAATGGTTTCTGGACAACTCCATTATATCACCTTTTTCTTTTGCCGTCAATAGTTTCTGTGCCGATTTCCGTCAGTTGTTTCTATATATTCCAGTATACTATAATCTAAGTATTTCTCGGGTATCAAGACAAAGCCCCCAAACCCCCAGAGGGGGCTTAAAGTGCGGATCGATCGTGTATCCTGTACCCGTCCGGCGGCGACCGCACAACGCGCGGCTGCTCGCCTCGTTCGGCTTGGGACTGCGCTCGCGCGTGCCGTGGAGCGAGTGCGTCGCCGTCCGCCGGGTCGCTGCCGCTTTTCCTGCTCTGTTGTGGTTTTTCGTGCTCTGTCCGCGGGTCGCTGCCGGCTGCGTGCGTGCGGGGCGCTCGTTTGTGGTCGGGCGCTTCGCGGTGGTCACAATCGACTTGCAAGTAAGTTTTTCTCATGTGACCACCACTCAGCACCCGATTGCGCTGATGCGCTCGGCTCGTTTGCCTGCGGCGTTTTTTCAGCTGTGCCGTTCGCCTCACTGTTTAACCGCGCGAAAAGGGGCCCCTCCTAACGGAGCCGTGGTTCCCCGCTCAGGTCCTAACGGTGCGCCATAAATGGCGCAAAAGGACCTTCCGGGGCACCTTTTCACCTTCGGCTCCGCTGACATATAGCCCGGCTTAAATCGAGCATTGACCATGTACAGCCGACAGCGGGACACTCAGCTTGTCAGTCGTCAAGGCTACGAAAATTTTTCCGGGGGAAAATTTTTCTCGACCCTCCGGGCAACCTTGACAACTGCCATCCGGGGTGGTGTGTCGAGCCCGCCGACGGACTCAGGAACACGCCAGACGAGCCAACCCCATCGGGGCTACCATTATACCACCCCGGAACGCTTCGCGGTACTGTGCAATCCCACCTCTTTGCCTCGGGATCTTGGAACACAAAATCAGGATCGGGACGTACGCCGCCGAACCGCATTTTTGCACCGCAATTCCCAGAGCGCAACTCGGCGAGCCACCAGAGATAGCTTGACTGATCCGATTTTTTGCGAGATTCGCCACAATTGTATACCCATGCGACAATCACCTCCTTTTGTCTACCGAAATAATTGCATCAACCGACTAAAATCCGATGCACTCAGAGCGACGCTCGGCTCCCGAAGACGTACAAACACGTCGTACTCAACGATTTATGCCCCAAATCGTTCTGCACCTCCAAAAGGCTCCCTGACGCATTGTAGCGATCGACTGCGTAGCATTTACGCAGGCTGTGTATCGTGTAACCTCTTCCAGCTAAGCCGGCACGGCGTACCGCGTCCGCGAAGTGCCGGTACAACGTCGACCGGTGCCGTTTGTGCAAATCTCGTTCCTGATCCCGGAGCCCCTGAACGAAAAAAGTCAGCGGCTGAGGGGACCTGCTTACCCTGCGCACTGACTTATACCGTCCAACAGCTTCCCTGAGCTCGGGAGACGCCGAAATCCTTCTCTGCTTTTTTGTTTTCCTTTCGTAGAGAGTTATGCTATCGTCTTTGAGATACCATTGATATTCACGGGAGTACATCAGATCATCAACTCTGTAACCGGTTAACCGCAAAATATCAACCAGAGCTCTCGATTCCGGATCAAGCA
>JAZSMP010000239.1:0-3238 GCA_045535915.1 Eubacteriales bacterium
AATTATTCCTTATGATAATTCTGTTTCTGACTGATAACCTTTTGTGCAGTTCTGATCTGTAGTTTAATAAATAATAAGAAACTCGAGATATAATGAAGGTTTTACGCTTCACTATACCTCGAGTTTTCTATTTAGTTGTTATAGAGTTTAGCATAACAAAGGATCATCAGCACAAAACATAATTCTTTCGGTATGCTTTTCGAACAGAGTGCAAAAAGCTTCCGTAACTTTGCCCTTTGCCATCAAAATATCTTCCTGCACTCAACGTAAAACCTCTTATCCGCCGCGTGGCCCATTGAAAAGGTCTTGCGCGGGAGAGTGCCGTCGGCCTCGACAGCGGGGAAAAGATCGCTCTTTGACATACCCTCAAAGACAAATCCTGCGCATGATGTGCGGGATGCAAGGCGGCAGAGAGTGTCATCACCGTGTATGTAATCTATAACAGCGTGCGGATAAGATTTCAACCATTCATCAAGGAAATGCTGGAGACTTGCAACGGGAAGCGTGTATTCGGGTCGTTCTATAGTTATTTGGACCTTCTTGCCTTCAAGGATCATATCGAATTTCTGCGACGGGAATCTGCCGTTTTGGCTTGCAGCAAATTCTTCAAAATCATTTGCAAGTTCAATGGGATCGATATTTTCGAGCAATCTGTATATCGGCTCAAAGACGAGGCTTTCCTCATGCAGATTGCATATCTCTGCAAGGGCCAACCGCGCAGGATGGCAAAGAGCTTCTTCAGCAGTAAGATTCTTTTTGATCTCTTCCCAGGAAGCCTTTGCGGTCGCAAGCGAATGATTTCCGTCTCCGACAGCCACCGTGATAGGTGCGCCGCCGTTATTCTCGGCTCTCTTCTCTGCGTTTCCTGCAAGGATCGCGAGTGCGTCATTGATCGAATCAAATTCATCAGCTGATACAAACGCCGCCCTAACGCTTCCGCCGCCCTCGGCAAGTTCAAACTCATATGCATTCATCTCTCTGCCCGAAAAGCGCGAGAGAATGATATCGTCCGCATCATCAACGAGAAGCATGACGTGCGGCATCTCGATGGGTGCGCCGCGTCTTACGGCAAGTCGCGGAGGAATACGTTCGACAACGGTTTTTTCGGTAGGACGGACAGGAGAAACCGATCCGACGGAAAAATCATAGTCCTCGAGGTCAATTGCGCAGACAAGCCCGCGACGGAGCTTGCCGTCAGACTGAATACGCTCAAGGTAGACCGCGCAGTTTTTATGCTCTTTAAGTATTCCGTTTTCAATATACTTCTTCATCGTCGCGTGGATATCTGGAACTCTCGCATCCGAATCTGCAAGCCACACTTCGGGGAGCATCATGCGTAGTGTTGAAGGTTCGTCTCCTACGGTTTTGTCGACTCTCTCCCAATATTCGGGCTCGGATGTATATTGGTCGCAAGCAACGCACGCCCACTTTTTGCCGTCGGTCACGCCGAAATCGGGTAAAAGTATATTTGTGGGATAAATTTTCATTACAATATCTCCTTCGGGAGTTTTTCTATCAACTATTATACTACATTTTTCGCACTTTTGCAATATTTTTTTAATATTTGCATCTTTTTTTCAAAAAACGGTTGCGCGTGCAACTAATTTGTGGTATAATATAGGCAATACACTAAAAGGGGTGATCTTATGGGACCGGGCGGCTGGGGCGGCGGCAGATTTGAATATCAGAAAGTTGAACGTCCGAAAAATTTAAAGGATCTTCCGCGTTATTTTAAAGAACTGTTCGGAGGTTTCTTCTACAGACTCGGATACATTTTCGTTATCGTATGGAAGGCAAGTCCGCTGATACTCTTCACGATGGTCTTCATCGCACTGTTCGACGGCATTATGCCGGTTATCGGATCGATAATATCATCCTCAGTGCTTGATGAGCTTCAGATTGTCATATCGGACAGAATTCTTGCCGAGGAAATGGGTATTTCCTACACAGCATCATTCTGGGGATCAGCGGTTCTCTCAATGCTGATAGTGCTTTTTGCTTACCGTATATGCAACCGTGTTGTTTCGCGCATCAGCAATTCAATTATCAGAATAGCGGGAGAAAAAGTAACAAATCAGGTCAAAGTACAGATTATGGAAAAGGCGAAGACGATCGACCTTGCATCCTTTGACGTTCCCGCATTTTATGAAAAACTTGAAAACGCAAACCGCGAGGCGGGACACAGACCTATCCAGACACTTCAGTCAACATTCTCGATGATCTCAACGGTCATCCAGCTTGTCAGCTACATTATCATTTTAGCAAAGATACCCGATATGTGGTGGATGCCCGTGGGCGTCGTGCTTATTACCATTCCTTCGGCGGTCATATCCTTTGTTTACAGAAAAAAACATTTCCAGTACGTTCGTTGGCGTTCCAAGGATCGCAGACAGCTTTCCTATTATTCGGGACTTCTCGTCAACAAGGACCTTATCAAGGAGATCAGAATATTTGACCTTGCCGATACCTTTATCGACAGATACAACACGGTATTTAAAAAGTATTACGCAGGTCTGCGCAAGCTGATAATCGAGGAAAGCGCGTGGCTGATCGTTATTGCAATCATATCTGCGGTAGTGAACTGCATTTTCTATGCAGTTATTGCTTTCGGAGTCTTTATCGGCAGATTCACCATCGGTAATTACAATCTATACACCGGAGCACTCAACTCGATTTCAAACTGTGTTACGTCATTTATAAATACGTCTGCTTCGGTATATGAAGGTACTCTCTTTATCGACAATCTTATTTCCTTTATGAAGGAGAAACCTACCATTGTCTGCACTGCCGAGATACCTAAAAAGATCGACAAGGATACTCCTCATACCATCGTTTTCGAAGACGTCTCCTTCTCTTACCCGGGAACCGACAGAAAGGTCATCAAGAATCTTTCTACCACGTTCCGTCCGGGCGAGACCGTCGTACTTGTCGGACTCAACGGTGCGGGCAAGACAACGCTTGTCAAGCTGCTGACACGTCTTTACGACCCCACCGAAGGAAGGATCCTTCTTGACGGAAAGGATATCAAGGAATACGACGTCCGCGAGCTTTACGATCTTTTCGGAATCATCTTCCAAGACTTCGGAAAGTATGCAGTAACCGCTGCGGAAAACATAGCTTTCGGCGATATTCATAAAAATGAAGACCGTGAGAAGGTTGAAGAATGCGCGCGTCAGGCAAACGCCGAGGACTACATCTCAAGACTTCCGGACGGTTACGACACCCCTCTTATACGAAG
>JAZSMP010000192.1:0-3498 GCA_045535915.1 Eubacteriales bacterium
TTTCGTAGCTCTGCGGATAACCCGCGGATGCCATAATTACACAGCACGCGGATTTGTTCGTCGCAAATTTAACCTCGACCTCGGAAAGACGCTCCTCGGTGACCGCCTGCATAACGGTGAGAAGATCGCTCTCGAGAAGGGAAAGTACAACCTGAGTCTCGGGGTCGCCGAAACGGCAGTTGTATTCGATAACCTTGGGTCCCTTGGGTGTCAGCATCAGTCCGAAATAGAGACAGCCCTTGAATGTGCGTCCCTCGGCGTTCATTGCGTTCATTGTGGGGATGAAGATCGTCTTCATACATTCGTCTGCGATATCGGCGGTGTAGTAGGGGTTGGGCGCGACTGTGCCCATTCCGCCGGTGTTGAGACCCTCGTCATTGTCGTGCGCGCGCTTGTGGTCCATAGAGGAGACCATAGGAATAACGGTTTTGCCGTCTGTAAACGCGAGCACCGAAACCTCGGGTCCCGTGAGGAATTCCTCGATAACAACGTGGTCGCCCGATGCACCGAAGACCTTGTCCGCCATCATCGAGCGAACCGCGTCCTCAGCTTCGGCGAGAGTTTCGGCAATGATAACGCCCTTGCCGAGCGCGAGTCCGTCCGCCTTGATGACGATGGGCATTTCCTTGTCCTGGAGATAGGCATTAGCCTTGTCCATATCGACAAAAATCTCGTAAGATGCGGTGGGGATCGAGTATTTTTTCATCAGATCCTACGAGAAAGCCTTGCTTCCTTCAATGATCGCCGCCTTTTTGTCGGGACCGAAGCAGGGAATTCCGATTGCGGAAAGCGCGTCAACACAGCCGAGAACGAGCGGATCGTCGGGGGTGACGATGGCGTAATCGACCTTATTTTCCGAGGCGAACTTGACGATGCCGTCAATGTCCTTCGCGCCGATATCAACGCAGATGGCGTCCGCTGCGATTCCTCCGTTTCCGGGCAGACACCAGATCGTTTCGACGGCGGGATTTTTCTTGATCGACTTTATAACGGCGTGTTCACGGCCGCCGCTGCCGATGACGAGAACGTTCATAGATTTTATTCCTTCTTCTGAATTTTGTTGGGAGAAATAAGTTGTTAGTTTCTAGTTGCTAGTTACTAGTTGAAGGAGAATTTCCTCGCCGACGGCTCGGAAATTTTCGATTTTAGTCTCTCCCTCAGTCAGTTCGCACTGCGGTGTGAACTGACAGCTCCCTCCTCAGAGGGAGCCGAGATTAACAAGTGCGAACAAAGCTTTCTTGATACGTTATATCAATGTATTATATGTTCGCACAAACTCCTTGCCTCCACCTGAGGGGGGAGGGGAACCGCCGCTTGACGGCGGTGGAGGGGGAGATCATTAAAATACTGTTCGAGCAACGCGAGAAAAGTTACCTTCAACTAGCAACTAGCGTCTGGCAACTAGCAACTAATTAATGGTGGAACAGTCTCATTCCCGTAAACGCCATGATCATGCCGTACTTGTCGCAGGCTTCGATAACGGCGTCGTCGCGGATAGATCCGCCGGGCTCGGCAACGTAGGAAACGCCGCTCTTCTTCGCGCGCTCGATGCTGTCCGAGAAGGGGAAGAACGCGTCGGAGCCGAGGGCTACGCCGGTGATGGTGTCGAGATAAGCGCGGATCTCCTCAGCGGTGAGGGGAGCGGGCTGCTCGGTGAAGTACTTCTGCCAGATGCCATCGGCGCAAACGTCTTCCTCGTTCTTGTTGATGTAGCCGTCGATGACGTTGTCGCGGTCTGCGCGCTTGAGGTCAGCGCGGAAGGGGAGGTTCAGAACCTTGTCGTGCTGGCGAAGGAACCAGGTGTCAGCCTTGGTGCCCGCGAGTCTGGTGCAGTGGATTCTCGACTGCTGACCCGCGCCGACGCCGATAGCCTGACCGTCAACCGCGTAGCAAACAGAGTTCGACTGTGTATATTTAAGTGTGATGAGCGAGATGATAAGGTCGCGCGCAGCCTCGTCCGAGAGAGCCTTGTTCTCGGTTACGATGTTCGAAAGAAGCTCGCGGTCGATCTTGAAATTGTTGCGTCCCTGCTCGAAGGTGATGCCGAAGACCTGCTTTTTTTCCTGAGGATCGGGAACGTAGTTCGGATCGATCTTTACGATATTGTAATTTCCGCCTCTCTTGCCCTTGAGGATCTCGAGGGCTTCGGGCTCGTAGCCGGGAGCGATGATACCGTCCGAAACCTCGCGGGCGATCATCTTTGCGGTGGTAACGTCGCAGACGTCGGAAAGTGCGACCCAGTCGCCGAAGGAGCAGAGTCTGTCCGCGCCGCGTGCTCTTGCGTATGCGCATGCGAGGGGAGAATCGTCGAGGCCTTCGATGTCGTCGACGAAGCAAGCCTTCTTGAGCTTGTCGGATAAGGGAGTGCCGACAGCGGCAGAGGTGGGCGAGACGTGCTTGAAGGAGGTGACTGCGGGAAGTCCGAGAGCTTCCTTAAGTTCCTTTACGAGCTGCCAGGAGTTGAAAGCATCAAGGAAATTGATGTATCCGGGGCGTCCGCAGAGGATCTCGATGGGGAGATCCGAGCCGTCGTGCATATAGATGGACGCAGGCTTCTGGTTGGGGTTGCAACCGTATTTGAGTTCAAAAGTCTTCATTATTATATATACCTCTTAAAAAATGCAAAATGATAAATGCAAAATGCAAAATTGCGGTAGCTTTTCGCTCCGCGAAAAGCATTTTTAAAGCTCTCCCTCCACCGCGCCTTCGCGCGGTCCCCCTCCCCCTCAGGTGGAGGCAAGGAGTTTGTGCAAACATAGCAATTATAGATAACAAAAACATACGATATTTAAAAATCCATGTTCGCGCTGATTATCTTGGCTCCCTCTGTGGAGGGAGCTGGCAGGCGTTAGCCTGACTGAGGGAGAGAAACCCAAAACGCGTTACGCGTTTTTGTTTACTATTCTGGTTTCGGATTCGCCCGACTCGATGTCGATGTAGCGCACGAAGAGGGAAACCTTATTGTCCTCGTTGAGGTTAGTCCAAATAAGATTGGTCAGCTCGTCGATGGAGACGTCGGGGAGCTCGAGGGTCTTCGGCTCGCCTTCGAAGGAGGGAAGGGGATCGCCGTCAGAGTTGTAGGTGTGGATGAATTTAGCTCGACCGCAGATGGGATTGGAATAAGCGTATGTAAATCTCTCGCAGGAGGAGTCGTCGCCCTCTGCGCTCTTGAGTATGGACATCGCGTAGTTCATCGAGCCGCCTTCGCAATGGATGATACCCGAAATGCGGGGGGTGAAATTGGGCTTATCGTCCTCAAACTCGCGGGTGCGTAACGCCTGCTCAAAGGTCATCTGCTTATCCATCAGGTCATAGATGGTGTCGGTCTGGTCGCCGTTGGTGACGATGGTCTTATTGCCCAGCACGCGGACGGGGTAGTAGATGATGAGGTGGGGGTCCACCATCTTGGACTCGTCAAAGGCCTTGGTACGCATAGCGTCACCCTCGGCCACAAACACGCGGTTGCGGCTGTTGACACTGCGACCCATAATGAAGGAG
>JAZSMP010000361.1:0-3879 GCA_045535915.1 Eubacteriales bacterium
ATGGCATAGGTACGGTAGCCCTTGCCGTCGATTTTAGCTACGAGAGCCATACCGCAAGCGGAGGAGAAGCCGAGTCCGAGAGAACCGGTAGACATATCAACACCGGGAGTGCCCTTCATATCGGGGTGACCCTGAAGGAAGGAACCGACCTGGCGGAGGTTCTTAAGCTCGTCCTTCGAGAAGAAGCCCTTCTCTGCGAGAGCGGCATAAAGTGCGGGAGCGGTGTGACCCTTGGAAAGAACGAGTCTGTCGCGGTCGGGGTTCTTGGGATCCGCGGGGTTAACGTTCATCTCCGAGAAATAGAGATAGGTCATAATGTCAGCGATCGAGAGCGATCCTCCGGGATGGCCCGACGCCGCTGCGTGTACGCCTTCAAGAACGCCGAGACGGATCTCTCTGGCAGTTTCTTTGAGCATCTGAAGCTTTGCGTTATCCATTTTTTCCTCCGTTAGAGTAAATTTTTATACTATTATATTATATAATAAAATCCCCCGTTTGTCAATGGGGGCAGGGCGATTTGTTCATTATTGACAAAAATATCCGAATTATTTATCATTTTTTATAAAAAGTATTGACAGTAAAAATTCCATATGATATAATAATATTGTAAACAATCAATAGAATTCACAGAGGAACAATATATAGGCTATTCGGTGATCAATCGTATGTAATCAAAGCATCCAACATCTACTCATATTGGAGTTTGTATTTGTATTAAGGAGTATAAGCCAATGAAATCCAATAATCACCCTTCACGGAAGCGTAAAACATTACGGTATATTGAATACTCGGCAATCATCGCTATCATCGTTGTGCTTGTATTCATCTTTGTGTTGATGTGTTTTCCTTTGTATGCAGACGAAATCGGTCATCATAACAATTACGAATATTACGAAACAATAGTAGTTGACGGAATTGAAACAAAATATCAGAAATACGATACCATTAATGCGAATAATATTGCTTATTCATTTATAAAAGGCGAATTATACGAGGTCAGAGAAAACTTCAACGTCTATCGTTGGTCTTTAGATATCAATAATAATTATGAATATTTCTTTTTTGAGTATACCGGTCCGATCCGTGAACTAAAAGATGGCGATGACGGTGGCATTGACTTATCCAAACCCGAAACACTGATACCTGCAGGAAAATTTATCGAACTGTACCGTAAAGTTTCAAATTAATTTATATAACCGCCACGAACTAAACGTGGCGGTCTATTTTATCAACACCTTTTCGGAGTTTTTTGTTTTCACTTGACATTTTCTCTAAGTCGTGCTATACTTATTATAGAATAATAACCCTTACATAAATTCGGAGGCAATTATGAAAGACCTGGCTTACTACAACGGCAAAATTTCGCTCATTGAAGATATGCGAGTTCCCTTGCTCGACCGCGCCTGCTATTTCGGCGACGGCGTTTATGATGCGACTTTCGCGCGCAACCACATCGTCTGGCAGCTTGAGGAGCACGTCGCGCGTCTCTACAGAAGTGCAGACGCTCTCGGTATCGGCATCCCTCACACCCCCGAGGAGCTTTGTGCCCTCATCCGCCGTCTCGTAACTCAGGTAGAAACAGGTTCACAATGGGTGTATTTTCAGGTGACCCGCGGAACCGCTCCCCGCAATCACGCATGGGGAGAGATGTGCCACGGGAACGTCTGGGTAATGCTTCGCCCGACAGAGATGGTGGACGTATATAAAAAGATCAAGCTCATCACAGTTCCCGACACACGTTTTCTGCATTGCGACATCAAGACGATCAATCTTCTGCCATCGGTCATGGCATCGCAGAAAGCGGCTATGGCGGGCGCGGACGAAGCAGTCTTCCACCGCGACGGCAGAGTCACCGAATGTTCGCATTCCAATATACATATCCTCAAGGACGGTGTTTTCCGTACCGCACCGACAGACAATCTCATCCTTCCCGGCATCGCGCGTGCAAATCTGATCCGCTATTGCGGCATCCTCGGCATTCCCGTGCGCGAGGAAGCCTTCACGCTCGATGAGATGATGGAAGCCGACGAGATCATATCCTCCGCGGTAAGCCGTTTCTGTATTTCCGCAGAAGAGATCGACTCCATACCCGTCGGCGGCAAAGCGCCCGAGCTTCTCCGCTCTCTCCAGGACCTTGCGCTCAAAGAAATTATGGAAGCAACGGATATTTAAGCAGACTTACAAAAATCTCAGGCTCGTTTTTCGCGAGCCTGAGATTTTTATTTTCTCAGTTATATTTTCGCATAGATATTAAAGAGACCGCCGTTACCGCTGTCAAATGCAGAGTAATGATCAGCGCGAACAACGCGGCAGACCCGTGCGCGTTGCAAAATGCTTGTTCGGGTGCGGTAAGCGAGACGAGTGCGATGCCGTTTGTAATCAAAAGAGCGGGAAACGCAAGAGTGACACCGACCGCGCCGAGGTTATGAAGCATCTTTTTGAAAATACAGGATATCAGGCAGACGGTGCAGGCGATCATTGCGCCCGCAAGTACCGAAGAAAGAAGATCGATAGCGAGGTATCTTTCTATTGTAATTCCTAACGGGACCGTCTCAAACGCGCGGATCGAGCATAGCTCCGCATCAAGATCTGCAAGCTCGTAATTGCACGCCGTCACGATAAAGCCCGATGAGCGGAAACCGCCACCGAGCAGAGCGCCGATAACCGAATATGGCAGAATTTTAGAAAAGAAGGTGGTTTTTCTTCCCTTTTTCGCCGTCCGTATTATCTGCGCACAGTTGCCCGACTGATATTCGACCGCAAAAACGCCGACAGACAAAATTACAAGCGCGGCAAAGAGAAACCAATCTGTTCCGATCGAAAAAAATTCCTCGTAACCCGTGTTGTAGATAACGCCGCATCCCTTGCGGTCGGCATAGTCTGAATAGTCCTCAACACGCGAAAGCACTCTTTCGAGCTCCTTCGACTTGTAGTATTCCTCTAAAAATGAAGCGTATTCCTCATAGGTTATCTCGCCCGCCTCATAGGATGTACTGATCGGCTTGTAATCGGATAACGCCGATTCGATCCCGGCACGTTCCTCGGCGAGATACAGCCGCCTCTCCTCGGGCGACATCTCCTTGATATCCGAGACGTAAGCGTAATAGAGAGCCTCTCCGTATGCCTCGCCGCTTCCAACGGACGCTGAAACGTAAGCACAATGTAACAGAATTAAGAGTAACGCAATAGAGGAAAGCGGCAAAAATCTGTTCTTTTTCAGCTCATAGACCCAAAGAGGAAGCAAAGGATTTATGCGCAGTTCGTATTTCGGTTCTTTTTTGCCGATCTTCGGCACAAACTTTTTGGGATCCACACTCGGCATTTTTATGTTTTTGCAACAGAAAAACGCACAGACTGCGGAAAGAATAATAATGCTTGCCGCAGCTATCAGACAGAAAAATGATGTGTACGATATCGGATATCCAAAAAGATTCATATCGCGGTGAAAGGCAAACAGTTCTACTCCTTCCGCCGCAGAGGCAATATTGAGGTACTTTATCGGCGGAGCTGTGCCGAGATATTCACGCGAGAAAAGGAAATAATTCGCGGCGGCAAAGAGGGAGGATATCCCAAAACTGAACACGTAGTTGAACCCGAGCGAGGAAATAAGCGCGACAAACAGTGCAAATATTACCGCCGCAAGGATCCTGTACGCTGTCTGCAGAACGAGATAACCGAGAACCGACACCCGCAACGGGACTTTTGCGTAGTTCGGAAAAAGCCGGATCGGAGCCGTGACGGATGAAAAACCTCCCTGCGCCATACCGACGGCAATAAGATCAGTCGCAAGAAACAGAAGCGTCGAGAGCACACCGACGGTCACAGTCACCGCGATCTTTGCCATAGCGGAGTCAAATCTGCCGCACCTCGCCGTTCTCA
>JAZSMP010000353.1:0-12991 GCA_045535915.1 Eubacteriales bacterium
CCTGTCGCCTTCCCCGGCCATGACCTTTTTTATTATCCGAAGATCTTAAGCTCGGGCATTCCGTTCTTCATCGTCCATACGTCGGTGAAGTCAAAACCTTCGTAGTATTTGGCTTTTTCCTTGCCCTCGGGAGTGTAGCAGCAGATAGTACCGATGCGCATTCCCGCGTCGCGGTACATCTGCTCGATCGCGGGGATATCTCCGATGCTGTCTACCATATGTTGATGTTCGAGCTTATCAAATCTTGTAGCAAACGGTGTGATCATCATGAAAGCATCAAATCTCAGCGTTCCGTTTCCGTCAACAAAGAATATTTCCTCAATCTCGCTGATATCCGCATGGCGGGGATCGCGGAGGATCTCGATATCTTTTTCTGTATAAAAAGATATCAATTTGATTTTTTCATATGTTTTGCACTCTTTTCTATCAGCCATAGAACCGTCGAAGTTATAATAATCGCCCTCCATATGATCGTTAATCAGTGAGCGGAACACTTCCTCGGGTATTAAAACCGGAGTAAGGCAGGCTTTTCCGAGTATTCCTCTGCTTCTGAAAATATTGCCTTCTATATTAACGGTTGCAGTTGAATAAGAGCTTACAGCAGAACCGCCGTAACCTGCTATCATTCCCGCAGAAAGAGTGGAATAATCGATACTATCGCTTCCTGTGCCCGAAGCATTGAGTACACCGTCTGTATAACAGCTGTCGATCGCAAACACTTCGCCGCAAAGCAGTCCCGCAGATACGCTATATACTATTATGTCTTTGTGTTTCGCAACGTCGCTGCGATTTCCATCCATATAATTGAATATATTATTTACATTAAATTTCGAGCTTGCATATGCCTCAACGTCGGAAGTATCGGCATTAATCGCAAGTGTCGAATTCTTAACGTAGCAAGCGCTGACATATCCCGCCTGACCGGCAATTACTCCAACTGCGGTATAATCTGCATCGGTAACGGTAACAGTTGCATTTTCGACGCCGAGACCGGTTATAGTCGCATTGCCCGCATTCCCAAAGAATCCGATTGCATTGATGTACTGCAGATCGTAATTGTCATAATACTTTATGTCAGAAAAGCTGTTATCAAATCTTCCGTCTATGCCAAACATCGAGTAAGCGGGGAGACCGTATGCATCTATCAAACGCTTGTTTCGGGAATTATAACTGTCCATCGCGGTCTGCCATCTATCCTTCATCTCTTCAGGACTGACAGTCTCCCAGATCGCCGCACCCGAGGCGGTGATGGTAAAGTTCGAGATAACGTGGCCGTTTCCGTTGAACTTGCCGTCAAAGGGATTGAGGTAGTCGCCGATAGGAGTGTGCTCTTTACCGCCGAGGTCTATATCCGCCATCAGGATAAAGTTGCCGTCGGAATCGTTGCGGATAAGCTCAAGGTCGTCTGCGTTATAAATGCCCACGTATCCTTCGGGAACTTCGGTGAGTCTTCCCGAATCGCGTGTGAATGGGAAGGTCAGCCATTGCCAGACGGCAGGCGACGCGGCAACCGCACTTATCATAACAATTGCAAGCGATGCCGCTATAAGCGACACCCAAAGCTTGCGCTTTTTGAATCTTCTTGTTTTTTGGGTTTCATTTGAACCCGTTATTGAGGCAAGCTTTGCTTCAAGCTCAGCCTTGGTAAGCTTACCCTCGGACGCTTCGATCTTCTCGGCGCACTCACGGACAAACTTCATATCGGGGTTCTGCGATTCGGCTTCGGCGTCAAGTATTTTGCCCAAAAGCCGAAGCTCGCTCTTTTTATCTGAATTCTTCATTCTTGCTCCTCACCTCCCTCACTGTGTAAACGAAATTCCTGAGGGATTTTTTCAAACGCTAAAAAATATTTTTAAGTATTTTTCCGAGTTTGTTCCGCAATCGGTACCACGCCGTCAGAGTTCCGGCACGGCTCATACCGATCAGCTCCGCAGTCTTGTCTATTCCGAGAGATTTTTCGACCATCGCCGTGAAAATTTCAAGCTCGCGCCCGATGAGTTGCGAACGTATTTCTTCGAGATAGGCACGGTACGCCTCATCCTCGTTCTCACCGTCAATATCCCGGATGCCGTGAAGTTCTTCCTCGTATTCGACGGTATCGGGGCGGCGTTTACGTTTACGGTATTCGTCTATAAAAAGCGACTTTGTACGCTTGCAAAGCCAGGAATAAACCGACGGAGGCGGTGAGTTTTTGAAATCATCCCAATCAAGCCACAGATCGGTAAAAGCGCGGGAGACGTAATCATCGGCATCGTATCCGTCTATCGAAAAACGTGCTATACAAAATGCGCGTACAAGAGGATAGTATTCTTTGAAGAACGCCGAATAGTCCATTCCTTTCAAAATGTCTCACCGCCTTTCGATCAAAAAGTAATATAGGAGCACGATAATTATATCATATAAAACGTGCTCCTGCGAATTTTGGGATAAATTAAGTCATTTTAGGGATAAATGATGCTATCTGTCAAAAAATCCACGAGATTCCGTGTTTTTTTCACTGCGGAAAAGAGCTCCGACGGTCATAACTATTATCTTAAGATCGAGCCAAAACGAGACCCTCTCCGCATATTCGGCGTCAAGTTCGAAGCGTTTTTTCCACGGTAACGAGTTTCGTCCGTTTATCTGAGCAAGTCCCGTAAGTCCCGGGAGGACGCTGTGACGCATTTTTTCGGCTTCGGTATAATGAGGAAGAAATTCAGCAAGCTGCGGACGCGGACCTACGAATGACATCTCACCACGAAGGATATTGACAAGCTGAGGAAGTTCGTCAATGCTCGTCCTGCGCAGAAATCTTCCGAATCTCGTAAGTCTTTCCGCATCGGGCAGGAGATTGCCGTCGGCTCCGCGCTTATCTGTCATCGTACGGAATTTGAAGATCATAAATTCGCGCCCGCCAAACCCTCCGCGCTCCTGCCTGAATATCACGGGCGAGCCGAGACCCATGCGTACCGCCAGCGCCGTGATCAGAAACACCGGAGACAGCAAAAAGAGGAAAACACATGCGAAAACCACGTCAAAGAATCTTTTGACGTATCTCTCGTATATTCTCCTCTTTTTTGTTTTTATCATATTTTTATTCCTTTGAAAGCTCGAGCGCAAGTCTGAGCGCGCCGTAGATCTGTTCTTTTTCGGGATAAACTATTCTTACGCGGTCGTCGGGAAGCGCAAGCAGACGAGACTTCATATAAGAATTGTAGATCAGACCGCCGCCGACAACGCAATCGAATTTCTCGCCGATAAGCTCATATGCGCGGTCGATAAATCCCTTGATACCGTCCATCGCCGAATCGACTATGCGCGCGGCAACCGCGTCACCCGCCTCGCATGCGCGAAGGACCTCGGGTGCAAATCCCGCGATCAGCGTTTTGCCCTCGGCGTAGATCTTCTTTATTGCATACTCGGGTCTCATACCGAGATAGGCTTCTGCGCGTGCATAAAGCTCGGTCGACTCGCCTCTGCCGTCATGATAACGTAGTGCGGCTTCAAGTCCGTCGCGTCCGACGGAATAAGCACCTCCGAAGGAATCGAGAAGATATCCCCAACCGCCTATGCGGTGAAGGGCACCGTCCTTGCGCGCGAAGCAGACACCGCCGGTTCCGCAAATAATGACAGCGGCATCGCGCGAGGTGTCACCGTCAAGTAGAGCGAAAAGGTTATAGATATCGCTCGCGACCTTGATCTTTGCATCGGGACAAGCCTCGGACACCGCGCGGCGCAATACCGCTTCGTTTCCGATAGCGCCCGAAATGCCCGCGTATACGCTGTCGATCCAGCCCTCCTCGGCATCGGCAAGCTCGCGGATGATCCTCGCGATCGTATTTCCCGCCTGCTTTTCGCCGACGTCATTGGGGTTCGACGGTCCGCCGACCTTATAGTTAAGTATCTCGCCGTGCATATCGGCAAGCACGCCGACGGTCTTTGTTCCTCCGCCGTCTATGGCAATAATAAACTTCTTCATTTTATTTCTCCGTTCTCTGTAGAACTCGATTTGCTTTCTCTAATTATATCACATATTTCGCCGTCATTCAATCTTTTTTTGAAATTATACAAAGAAAAACGGCTGTTATTTGCCAAAAAACAAATAACAGCCATTTAAATCATATATTATTCAAGAGAACCGGATGCTACGAGGTTTGCGCCCGTACCCATAAAATTCTCGACGATCACGTCACCGGGGACGTATTTACCCGAAACCGTAAGCTTCTTAACCTCTTCCATAGCGGAAAGCAGGAGCTCTTTTGCGATGGGAGCAGAGGTTCTGACGGGGAGAAGCGGAACAGATGCGCCGCTCGTCTTGACCGAAGAGGTAAGGATACGGACGGGATGAACGAATTCGTTCTCGGCATATTTCTTACCGCGGGGACACTTGAAGCCTTCGCAGCTTGCGATCTCACCCTTCTCGGGGTCGCCCGAAACCTTGATGATACAGCCCTGGGGGCAGGTGATACAAATAATATCCTTGGTTATCATAACTCGTTCTCCTTCCTTAAATTACTTCTATCCTGATAGCGGAAACACCCTGCATCTGCTCGGGAGTAACCTCTACGTGTTCCATCTCACCGGGATTGATCTTGATGAGCTTCTTCGAGTAGATCTCCTTATCGTCCGCATAGACCTTCATGGTTACGCCGAGCTTGGGAGCCGCGGCACGGAAGAAGAGCTTTGCGGGAGCATCGGGACAAATTCTCTGAGGACAGATATAACGCACGTTGTTTCCGGTAACGGAGGGAATCTCTGTTGCCTTCGGGAGAGTTCCGAGAGCATATTCAGCGGCGTACTTACCCGCACGGAGAGACTTTCGGTTACGTTGTCAACGAGGTCGTTTACGTGAACGACGTTACCGCAGGCGAAGATATTCTCACAGCTGGTCTGCATGAACTGGTTGACCTCGGGACCGCTTGTTACGGGATTTATCTTGATACCTGCCTCGCGGGTAAGCTCGTTTTCGGGGATCAGACCGCAGGAAAGAAGGAGAGTGTCGCACTCGTAAAGGACCTCAGTGCCTGCGATGGGCTGTTTTGTTGCGGGATCGACTTCTGCGATCACAACGCCCTCAACGCGCTTGTTGCCCTTGATCTCAACTACGGTATGCGAAAGAAGAAGCGGGATTCCGAAGTCGTCAAGGCACTGGACGCGGTTACGGGTAAGACCTGCGGTGTAGTCCATGATCTCTGCAACTGCAAGGACCTTTGCGCCCTCAAGGGTCATACGGCGGGCCATGATCATACCGATATCGCCCGAACCGAGGATAACTACCTTCTTACCGACCATCATATTCTGACGGTTGACCAGTCTCTGTGCCGCGCCTGCGGTATAAACACCTGCGGGACGGGTACCGGGAGTCATGATCGCGCCGCGGGTGCGCTCACGGCAACCCATTGCGAGAACGATAGCCTTGCCCTTTGCGGTAAAGAGACCGTCTGTGGGATTGACGCCGACTACGGAATCCGTGCCGACTTCAAGAACCATTGTATTGAGCTTTACTTCAATGCCCGCAGCCTTCGCCTTTTCGATAAAGCGGTAAGCATACTCGGGACCCGAAAGCTCCTCATTGAAATATTTGAGACCGAAACCGGGATGGATGCACTGCTGGAGAATTCCGCCGAGGCTTACGTCACGCTCAACGATAAGTACGTTCTCCGCACCGGCTTCCTTTGCGCCGACTGCTGCCGCAAGACCTGCAGGTCCGCCGCCGACAACGATTACGTCATAAATCTTTTCAGCCATTTTCGTGCACTCCTTTCTTATCTTACAAAACCCTTGAGCATTTCGGAACCCTCGTCGTTCTTGCAAACTTCGTCGGGCGAAATACCAAGCTCACGGGCAATGATCTCGATCACGCGGGGTCCGCAGAAGCCGCCCTGGCAACGTCCCATACCTGCGCGTACGCGGCGCTTCACTCCGTCAAGAGTGCGTGCACCGAGAGTACGGTGGATGGCGTCGCAGATCTGACCTTCTGTGATCGTCTCGCAGCGGCAGATAACGTTGCCGTAGCGGGGATCTTCCTTGATAAGGGCAGCCTTCTCTTCCGCGGAAAGCTCTGCAAAGTGAGGAGTGCCCTTGCGGGTCTTGATGAAGTCGGTCTTGGGCTCAGCCTTCATACCGGATTCAATAAGCATATCGGCAACGTACTTTGCAACGGCTACCGAGTTTGTAAGACCTGTCGAACGTACGCCCGAGATATTAACGTAACCCTTGAGGTCATCGTACATATCAATATTAACGCCCTCGGGATTGCGGTGAGGACGGAGACCGCAGTACTGTGTGATCGAATCGCGAAGATTTACGTTGGGGATCATCTTGCGAACGTCTGCGGCGATGCTGTCAAGGCCTTCCTTGTTGGTGCTCTTGTCGCACTTATCGAGCAGATCCTCTGCTGTAGGACCTACGAGCATATTGCCGTGCATGGTGGGGCACATCAGCTTACCCTTGGTGATCTTGGTGGGAATGGGAAGCACGATGTAGTTGACCTTGCAGGAGGTCTTCTTATCAAGAATATAGAACTGACCCTTACGGGGAGTTACAACGTAGTCGTTCTTACCAACGTATGACGCGATCTCGTCGCAGTAAAGGCCGGCGGCATTGATTATGTACTTACATTCGATGTCACCGCGATCGGTCTTGACGGTGGTGACTGCACCGTCCTTCTGCTCGATACCGATAACCTTGGTGGCAAGCTCGAAATGCACGCCGTTGTCGGCTGCATTTTCAGCAAGTGCTATGCAGAAAAGGAAAGGATCGATGATGCTCTCGCGCGGAATGTAAAGTCCGCCCTTAACGCAGGGATTGAGCTCGGGCTCCATTTCGAGGAGCTCCTCGGGAGTCTTGTACTCAACGTCGTAAACGCGGTTCTCAACAGCCTTGTGCTTGATGGCGGGAAGCTGCTCGAGCTGTTCGTCGTTGAACGCGGGAAGGATCGCGCCTATGCGCTTGAAGGGGACATCGAGATCGCGGCAAATCTCATCGTACATGGGGTTTGCGGCAACTACGAGTCTGCTCTCAAGTGTTCCGGGCTTTGCATCATAACCGGTGTGGATGATCGCGCTGTTCGACTTGGATGCGTCGCCGCCGACGTCCGAGTTCTTTTCAACTACGGTAACGTCGAGCTTGTACTTTGAAAGTTCACGTGCGAGCGCGCTTCCGACAGCGCCGGCACCGATAATGACAATGTCTGTCTTTTTCATCGTGTTCTCCTTATGTAAATTAATTTTTTCACTTAATAATAACTTCGGGTTTGAATTCTCCGTCGCTGAAGGGATAGAAGCTTTCGGGGATCTTTTCAAAAGGAAGCGAGAGAAGATCCGAGGTTGCGGCACCCTTGGTGGACGAGGGATATATAAGATCGGTCAGAGGACCGTAGAACGCGCGGAAGGAGGTGCAAGCCTTGACGACGACCATACGGAAGTCGCAAGGATCGTATCCGAAAGCACGGTAGAGGCAGGGATCGCCGTTATAACGGTGCTGAGTCGTTACGACCACTATCATATTGCGGATCTTAACAACTGCGGAAGGTCCGAAATCAACGAACATTCCGTGGAAGGGTACGACACCGTCGAAAAGCGCCTTGACCTGTGCTTCTACGGCGACGGGGGTATAAAGCTTTGAGCTGACGGTTGCGCCAATAGTTGTCTTAACGGTATTTCCGACACCTGCCTCGCGGCAAGCGGCAACGAAGGGAGCGTCGTTGATATACATCAGCCCCTTGACGTCAGACTCGAGAGCAAGAACACGCTCGATGACCTCAGGGCTGTCACCTGCAGAACCGGCATTCGAGGAATCCGCAAAGTCGTTGAGGATAACGGGCTTACCGCTGTCGTTCTTCTCCGCGATGCGGATGACCTCGTCAACGCTCGTAAGATCTGTTCTGAATTCGTGGCGCATATCCCAAAGACCGACTGCGAGCTCCTTTGCGATCTCCGCGGCAGCTTCGGCATCCTCGCCGACGGCAACGACCGATGAATATCCGTCCTTGACGTCAAGCCAGGGCTGCATCTGAGAAATTGAAAAGTCGAGGATCTTGCCTTCTTTTACGTACTCGTGACCCTTTGCCATAAGGGAGCGGAAGGGCTCGGTTTCGGTGGTATAGGAGCTTGCGGGCACGATCATGGGAATCTGAACGTAAGCCATTTGGGGCGCGATCTCACCCTTGATAATACCGAGGCAAAGACGTGCGGCACGCTCACCGGTCTCCCATACGTCGATATGGGGATATCTCTGAAAAAGTGAGATCGTATTGGCGTTTCTGACCATACGTTCGCTTACGTTTGCGTGAAGGTCAAGGCCTACCGTGATCGGTACGCCGTCACCGACGATCTCACGGACGGCAACAATTATATCTCCCTCGGGATCGTCGCTCTCCTCGCTCTGTGCCGCGCCGTGCATAACGAGAACGACGCCGTCGAGGGGAAGATTTTCGCGTGTAACTTTTTTTATATGTTCAATATATTCGTCGAGAACGGGTTGCTCGATTATCGAGCCGGGCTGTGCACTCACGAAACCGCCGGGAATGACCTCTGCACCTGCAGCAAGAAGGACGCCGTAAGCCCCCGCAAGCTCGTCGGAGCCTTCGTTACAGCGAATAAAGTTTGCGGCAAGATCGATCATATCCTGACCGAAACAGTACTGCTTTCTCTTATACTCCTCGACCGTAGTTCTGCCGGGAGCAAAAGAATTGATCTCCTGATGAAGACCGCCAAGTAAGATTCTCATAATAAACACCCCTTTCAAAATGTCTATGAATATTATCGCACATTTGGGGGAATAAGTCAAGGGCTTTCGGCAAAGTTACAATATAATCTCCGAAAAAGTGATTAAAAATCAACTATTTGGATAGTTGAAAAATTATTTCTCTTGCAAAGAATAAAGAATTATGTTATAATATAAATATCTAACGATCCGGAGGTAAAGCCATGCCGCTTCGCAACTTCTCTTCTCTTACGGAAATATATAAGGGCTGGTCGGGAGATAAAAAATACCGCGCCGTCAGTGAAGACGGAAAGATCTACCTCCTTCGCGTAACCAATTCCCCGCGCGGCGAGCGTTACCCCGATATGTTCAGAATGCAAAAAGAGGTAGAAAAACTCGGCGTTTCTATGTGCAATCCCATTGACTGCGGCAAGTGCGAGGATGGATACTATATGCTTCAAAGGTTCGTCGATGGCGTTGATGCCGAGGAAGCTGTTAAATATATGGGTGAAGACGAGCAGTACCGTCTCGGATATGAAGCGGGCGCGATGCTCAAGCTTATACACTCCATCCCCGCGCCCGAGGATCAGCCTGATTGGGAGCCGCGATTCAATGCCAAGATCGACAGAAAAATCAAAAACTATTCTGAATGTCCGATCAAGTTTGATGGTGATCATTACATTCTCGATTATCTCGACGCGAACAGACATCTGCTCCGCGGCCGTCCGCAATGCTATCAGCACGGCGACTATCACATCGGAAATATGATGATCGAGGACGGTCACGTTATCATCATCGACTTTGACCGCTACGATTTCGGTGATCCTTGGGAGGAATTCAACCGCATAGTATGGTGTGCGCAGGCGGCTCCAGCATTCGCGTCGGGCAATGTAGACGGCTATTTCGGCGGCAAGGTTCCGCTTGACTTCTGGAAGCTTCTTGCGCTCTATATCGGAAGCAATATGCTTTCCTCAATTCCCTGGGCAATCTCGTTTGGGGATAAGGAGATAAACACAATGATAAATCAGGCGCGCGACGTGCTTGATTGGTATGATAATTTTAAGAATGTAGTGCCGAAATGGTATAAACCTCCGAAAGGAATATGACGCGATGGTAAGAATAATGTTCGTCTGCCACGGCAACATCTGCCGCAGTCCGATGGCGGAATTTGTTTTCAAAAAGATGGTTGCCGAGCGCGGACTTGAGGCTGAGTTTGAGATAAGATCCTCAGCAACAAGTGCCGAGGAGATTTGGAACGGCATCGGCAAGCCTGTTTACCCTCCGGCAAAAGCCGAGCTTGCAAAGCACGGTATCTCTCCCGACGGCAAACGCGCGGTACAGCTTCAAAGATCGGATTACGACAAATACGATATCTTCGTCGGCATGGACTCGGCAAACATCCGCAATATGCACATCATCCTCGGCGGCGACCCCGAGGGCAAGATCCGCAAGCTGATGGACTACACCACCCGCCCCGGTGACGTTGCCGACCCTTGGTACTCGGATAGATTTGATATCGCATACCGTGATATTTATGAGGGCTGTGCGGGGCTTTTGGAGACTTTATCATGATAATAAATATTCGCGCAATCCGCGCAAAAGCTTACAGCGGTGACTGTTCGGCTCAATATGATCTTGCGGAATACTGCGAATCAGTAAACGATATTGAACAATCACGATTTTGGTACCGCAAATCAGCTCTGCAAGATCACGCGACCGCTATTGAAAAATGCAAAGAACTCGTAATTGATCTCGATCCGCCCAAGCCTTCACGTGCAGAGCTTCAATGCAGAATCTATCCTCTCGGATATCTCGAAAAATACAAATTCACCGTTATTTGCGCCAATTTCGGCGGGAAGTGGATTCTTTCAAAGCACAAAAAGCGCGACACTTGGGAAACGCAGGGCGGTCATATCGAAATAGGAGAAGACCCTCTCGAGTGCGCTCGCCGCGAGCTTTTTGAGGAAAGCGGCATCAAGGATGCGGACATCTATCCCGTCTGCGACTATTGGGGATTCAATTCGCAAGAATGCTCGAACGGAATGGTCTTCCTCGCGGTGGTTCACTCCCTTGGAGAGCTTCCCGAAAGCGAAATGAAGGAGATCGGTATTTTCGACGAATTGCCCGATAATCTTACGTATCCGCAGGTCTCTCCGAGGCTTTATGAGGAATCCGAAAAGATTTTGCACACATTATAAAGGAGAACAATATGGAATTCAGAAAGATATTTGACACTATACCCGAACAATTTGACAAATACCGTCCACGCTATTCCCCCGAGCTTTTTGCCGCGTTGATCGAATACGCGGAGATCGGCGCGGGCAAGTCTGTTCTCGAGCTCGGTCCCGGTACGGGTCAGGCGACCGATCCCATTCTTTCCACGGGTTGCGACTACAACGCCATCGAGCTCGGCGAGCATCTTTACGAAAAGATGAAGCAGAAATACGGCCACTATCCGAATTTCCATATTGTAAACGACGACTTCATAACTCACGATTTCGGAACACGGAAATTCGATATGATCTACTCTGCCGCAACGATCCAATGGATTCCCGAAGAAATTGCCTTTGCAAAAACTTTCGACCTCCTCAAGCCGGGCGGAACTCTGGCGATGCTTCTTATGCGCGGAGATTACAAGACTCCGAACGAAGAACTCTACAACAATATTCAGAAAGTTTATTCCGAATACTACAAGCCAGAAACCGCGTACACACACGGCTCGTTCAAGTACACCAACGCACCGAATTACGGCTACGTCGATTTCGAAAAGCGTGAATTTTTCGGCAAGCGCGAGTTCACCGCCGACGAATACGTCGCCTACAGCGGAACGCATTGCGATCATATGGTCATCCCCGAGCCATACAAAACCAAGCTGTTCGAAGGACTCCGTGATGCTGTACAGGCGGCGGGAAACAAGATCGTTTTCAGCGACACTTATATTCTCTATCTGGCTAAAAAGCCTTTTTAAGGAGCGTATTAAATGAGTAAATCGCAGAACATATTCGACAATCAGGAGTTTTTCGATGGCTACAAAAAGATTCGCAGTAACGAGTACAGCGCAAATAACCTCGAGGAAAAGCCCGCGCTCTTCTCTCTTTCGCCCGACCTCTCGGGTAAGGCTGTCCTCGACCTCGGATGCGGATACGGTGAAAACTGCGCCGAATACAAGGCGCACGGAGCTTCCAAAGTTTTGGGAGTGGATATTTCAGAAAAGATGCTTGCAGTCGCGATCGAGGAACATCCCGACATCGAGTTTATCCGCAAGGATATGAGCGATCTGTCTTTCATCAAGGACAAATTTGATGTAGTATTCAGCTCACTCGCAGTGCATTACGTAGAAGACTTCGGCGCATTTACAAAGGACGTTTATGATGTATTAAATCCCGGCGGGTACTTTATCTTTTCACAGGAGCATCCTCTGACAACGGCTCCAATCACGGGCGCGAGTTGGATGCGTGACGAGGACGGAAACGTGCTTCACTACAAGCTGACCGACTACGCACGCCCCGGTTTTCGCAGTACAAAGTGGATCGTTGAGGGCGTTGAAAAATATCACCGAACGTTTTCCGAGATCGTCAATTCGCTCTGCGAGGTGGGATTTACCATCGAAAAGATGATGGAACCCGTTCCTACAGAGGAAACGATCGAAATGGACAAGAGCTGGGAAAAGGATCTTCACAAGCCGAATTTCCTTCTGGTCAAAGCAAAAAAACAGTAGGTAAAAATGGAACAAAGAAAATATATTGAATTCTTAAATAAAATAGAAAAGCTCAAATGCAACACACGGCATTCGTGGACTTCAAGCGGACGTCGTGAGAGCGTTGCGGAGCATTCGTGGCGGCTTGCGGTAATGGCGATGCTCTGTGCCGACGAATACCCTGAGCTTGATATGAACAAGGTCATCAAAATGTGCCTTATTCACGATTTCGGCGAGGCGGTCACGGGCGACATTCCCACTTTCAACAAGACGGCGGAGCACGAAAAGACGGAAGATTCGGCTGTTAAAACCATGCTTTCCTCCCTGCCCTCTCCAATGCGCGAGGAATTCTCCGAGCTTTTCGACGAAATGAACACCCTCGAGACTCCCGAAGCGAAGCTTTTCAAGTCGCTCGATAACCTTGAGGCACTCGTCTCACACAACGAAGCCGACATCTCCACATGGATTCCCCGCGAATACGAGGAAAATCTCACCTACGGTCAAAAAAACTGCGAATGGTCGGAGTGGACGCGCGCGCTCAGAGAGGAGCTGCGAAAAGATAGTATCGAGAAGATCAAAAACAGCGCGCTTCCAAAATAATATTAATTG
>JAZSMP010000205.1:0-8984 GCA_045535915.1 Eubacteriales bacterium
GTTCAGATTCCCGGATGGGGCACCAATAGAAAAACACGACGCAACGCGTCGTGTTTTTCTTTATGGTGACCCATCCGTCGGAGCGGAACCGCGCAAATTGAAAATGGCTGCAGTCAGAAGATAATTTATATTATTCATTCCAATAACGACAGAACACCCAAATTATAAACAATTTGCATTTGACTCGCGTAAGCAGGAGAATGCTTTTAGATATACGCTAAGTGAAATAATACGATCTAACAATATGTTTTTGCCACAACCGCGAGGCAAATATTTCGATCTCCCGGATGGGTCACCAATAGAAACAAATCCGAACTATTTCGTAACAAACGATGTGTTCGGATTTGTTTTTTATTTCAATTATCCATATTAAAAAACGAGTGTGCAGGCATTGCGCCTGCACACTCGTTTTATTTTGTTTTGCTTTACATTCTTCGTAACATCGAACATCATATCCGCGTCAATCGTCTGCTTTGCACTCATCCACTAAATCATGCTGCGGCTTAATAAAGGCTGCAAATGTATTAGCGTTTTGGCGAAATCAGGCTTCACTATACGATTTCCGCTTTTTGTATGTTTTTGAGCTATTTGAAGCGTCGAAAAAAAGTCAAAAACGAGATTTACATAACTTGTTTCTTATGATATAATTAATACGTAAAATTGTTGTTTGCATATTGATTCAAGTGTTTTTTAATTTTTTCATTTTATAAGGGATAGAGCAATGGAAAATAGTACTAATAGCGAAATAGGAATAATTTCGAGTATTCTTTCATGTGAAAAGATATTCAGTGAAAAACGAGCATTTTTGAAACTTGAATCAAATGATATGTTTGAGATAGCCTTGGTTGTCTCGGGATTTGGAATACATCGCGTTCTTGATAAGGATATTCCAAGCAAACAAGGCGATATATTCGTAATCCCTCCCCGCACTCCTCATGGCTTTTTTATTGAAAAAGAGGGTGACGATTTTGCGATAAGGCGGCTTTTTTGGAATATGAATGATTGGTTCAGTGGAGAGTGTACCAATCATTCAAGCCTTCGCTATTGTTACGGTATATTTCGTGAAAACTCAACCTTAGGATATGCCGTTTTAAATGCTACGGTTTTTGATAATCTTTGCTACCTTTGGGGTATTATCGAAAACGAATCGGAAATGAGAAAAGATGAGTACAAAGATGCCATAAGGGGTGTGCTTTCTTATTTTTTGATAACTATTTCAAGATATATAAATTCTTCAGTAAAAAACCTTTCTTTTGCATCATACGAGGAATGGAATATTGTATCCAGCGCAATTAAAATAATACGCGAAGAATATCATGATCCATCACTTACGAAAGAAAAAATTGCTGAGAGGCTCTATATCAGCAAATCTCATCTGGGACGAGTATTTACAAAAATCACCGGTAAATATTTTTCGGATTATCTACGAGATATAAGATTGAACAATGTTTGTCAGCTTTTAGAAAAAAGTGATTCCAATATAAACGATATCGCAGGAAAATGCGGATTTATCAATATCCCGTCTTTTTACAAGAATTTCAGGTTGAAAATGGGTATGACGCCAAATGAATACAGGCAATCAACTCTTAACCCTGAAACTTATGTAGATGAATATATTAAATTGCTAAAAGGAGAAAAAATAATGGGGATTTTGAATGATATTTCTGAAAATCTTCAAAAAGGTAAATCTAAAATAGTAAAACAGCTTGTACAGCAGGCACTTGATGAGGGAGTAAAGCCTAACGATATTCTCAACGAAGGTTTGCTGAGTGGTATGAGCATTATTGGTGAAAAGTTCAAAAACAATGAGGTGTTTGTTCCCGAGGTTCTCGTTGCGGCAAGAGCAATGAATATGGGTGCGCAGATATTGAAGCCCCATCTTGAGGAAACAGGGCAGCGTGCGGTTGGCAAGGTTTGTGTCGGTACAGTTCAGGGAGATCTTCATGATATAGGAAAGAATCTTGTAAAAATGATGCTTGAAGGAAAGGGGCTCGAGGTTATTGATCTTGGAACCGACGTTGCTCCGGAGACTTTTGTCGAGACGGCTATCGAGCAAAATTGCCGTGTGATCTGTTGCTCGGCTCTTCTCACGACCACTATGCCTGTTATGGCGGAAGTGGTGAAATTGGCAGAAAAAAAGGGCATCAGAGACAAGGTGAAAATTATGATTGGCGGAGCACCTGTTTCGCAGGAGTATTGCGACAAAATAGGCGCTGACTGTTATACGGTCGATGCAGCAAGTGCAGCAGATGCGGCTGTGGAGTTTTGCAAGGATTAAGGAGAAGAACCTAATATGTTAAATCGCGATATGAAACAATGGATAGATTCTTTCAAAAGAGCCGGTGAGAAGAGATCCATTCCGATCCTGTCTTTCCCATGCGTGAGCCTTTTGGGTGTTACAGTTCGCGAGCTTATTTCGGATAGCGCGTTGCAGGCAAGCGGAATGAAGGCGGTAGCCGACAGAACGGATGCCGCAGCTTCTGTAAGCTTTATGGATCTGTCGGTTGAGGCAGAATGCTTCGGCGCTGAGGTTGCAGTATCCGATGACGAAGTTCCTACGGTCAAGGGAAGAATAATAAACGATATGGATGAGGCTGAAGCACTTCAAATACCCGAGGTGGGTAGCGGAAGGACTCAGCTATATATTGATGCGATAGAAAAAGCAAGTAAAGAGATAACGGATCGCCCCGTGCTCGCAGGCATGATCGGTCCATTTTCCCTTGCCGCCAGACTGCTTGACGTTTCCGAGATAATGATGGATTGTTATGATGATCCCGACATGGTACATATTGTACTTGAAAAGGTCACCTCTTTTCTGATCCAATATGCCAAGGCATACAAATCGGTAGGGGCGAACGGTATAGTAATGGCGGAGCCGGTTGCGGGACTTCTTTCTCCCACACTCGAAGAGGAATTTGCCTCGCCTTACATCAAGAAAATAGTTGATGCGGTACAGAGTGATGAATTCATTATAATTTATCATAATTGCGGAAACAACGTGCCGCTGATGATCGATTCTATTATGGCGACAGGATGTGCAGCTTATCATTTTGGAAATGCGGTGGATCTGGAGAAAGATATCATTGCAAAAGTCCCGTCTGATGTTGTTGTAATGGGTAACATCGACCCGGCCGGTGTACTTCGAATGGGAACTCCCGAAAAAGTAAGAGAGGAAACGATGGCATTATTGAATAAATGCTCAAAATATCCGAATTTCGTTTTATCGTCGGGTTGCGACATCCCGCCAATGACACCGTGGGAAAATATTGATGCGTTTTTTGCGGCTCAGCGCGAGTTTTATGGCAAATAAAATAATAAATTTATTTGATAGGAGTTTTTGCTATGATAAACGTATCTTTGAAGGACCGCGAAATATTGCGCGAGCTGGCGGCTCGTAAGGCGGCGCTTGCAAACTGTTTGCGCAACGACGAGATCCTTGAAATGTGGGATAAGCAAGCCAGAGGTGTACGCGACACACCGACGGTGAGACTTTTGTTTTCGAATTTCACGCGCGAGGTCATAAGTCCGCGTATGCGTTGTGAAGGCAAAGAGGCACGAAAAATGGAGTGGCAGCTTCTGTCCTCGATGGTCGGCAGAGAGCTTTTCGACGACGATACTCCGATCTCGGATAGATTTGAAGTAAATATGTTTGTAAAAGGCTCTCCTTTCGGCGCAAATCCGATAATAACCAAGGCAAAGGATTCTATCGGATTTCATATTGAGCCGTTGACCGACGATATAGAGGAAGATTTCGATATTTTCCGCGGCGGCGGTTTTACTGTTGATATGGAAGGCACAAAAGAATGGTGCGCTCTTGCGGACAGCATATTCGGGGATATTCTTCCGTCTCGCATTATGCAGGCATCCCTGAAGGGGGCTATCACCAATCCTTTGGTAATGCTGATCAATATGGAGACATACTATATGTCAATGTATGACTGCCCCGAAAAGCTGCACGAGCTGATGGATATGGCAACGAAGGTATACGAGAGATACTATGATTATTTAGAAGAAAACAAACTGCTTCTTCCGACAAATGGATTCTCCCGTGTTGCTCAGGAATCCTTCGCATTTACCGATGAGCTTCCATCCGACGGTGACATAATGTCCACGAAGCAGATCTGGGGCTTCCTTGAATCACAGGAAACAACAGCGGTGTCTCCCGCGATGTACGGGGAATTCGTTTATCCCTATTTTGACCGTATGGTCAAGCGATTTGGATTGCTTTCATACGGCTGTTGTGAAAGAGTGGACAACCTTTGGGTCGATTATCTTTCCAAATGGGATAATCTCCGCAAGCTCTCGGTATCGCCCTTTAATAATGAGGAACAGATCGGTGAATATCTGCGCGGTACCCGTGTTGTATATTACAGTAAGCCGAGAGCTGAGTATGTAACCGAGCCCGGTCCTCTTGATGAAGATGCGATACGAAGATGCTTCAGAGATATCAGCAAAGCATCGAGCGGATGTCTGCTTGAGGTGGCGCAAAGAGAGGTCGGAACGATCTTCGGCGACTACGAGCGCGGCAAACGCTACGTTCAGCTCGCCAAGGAAACCATAGCCGAGCATTGGAAACCGTAAGGAAAAATTAAAAAATACATAAATTTGGAGGCAATTATGAAACTCAAAAGCATTATTTCCCTGCTTCTCTGTCTGATCATGACGCTTTCTGTCATTTCATGCAGCAACACAGCAGACCCCTCAGAGGGATCCTCTGACGTAACCACAGACTCTCCCGCCGCAACAGCCGCTCCCGATTCTACGGCGGCGGTCGAGGTAACCGAGAGCCCCTACGATGAAAACGGATTTCTCAAGAGCTCTCTTCCCGAAGAGCTTGACTTCGGCGGCGAGAAGGTCACCGTTCTTTGGTGGACTGACGTTGAGAATCCCGAGTTCTTTGTTGACGGTGAAAACGGCGAGATCATTAACGACGCTATTTTCAGGCGTAACGCAAACGTTGAATCCCAATTGGGCATTACCTTTGAGTGGGTAGGCATCCAGGGACAGTACAACAACAACGTCGGTGCGAATTATGCAAATCACGTCGGTAATCAGTATGCAGCCGGCGACAAAACATATGACATTATATCCGCTCACTCCTGCACCATCGCGCTCACCTCGATGTACGGCTACTGCGCAGACCTTATGAAGGCAAAATATCTCGACTTTGAAAAGCCCTGGTGGCCCGAAGTCATGATCGAGACAGCAACGATCGGCGATAAGATGTTTTTCGTTTCCGGTGACATTTCCACCAACTCCATCCATCAGATGTATGCGGTTTTCTTTAATAAGGGTCTTTTCAAGAATTATCCCGCTCTCACCGAACCCTCCAAATACGTTCTTGATAACAACTGGAATGTCGAAACCTTCCAGATTCTTACCAAGGATATGTATCAGGATCTTGATGGCTCTAACTCCGCAAATGAAAACGACTTTTACGGTATGTCCACTCTTTGGTGGCATTTTGACTCTCTTTACTACGGCTCGGGACTCAGACAGGCAGAAAAGGACCCCGAAAATCTCTTCAAGATCTCCGATGACTACTTCGGTGAAAGAGCTATAGCTCTTAGCGACTCGATCGGCGCATGGGTGAAGTCGGGAACCGTGTACGTCGATAATACTAAGTATCATAAGGTATTTTGTAACGGAAACGCTCTGATGTCCCTAGCTCGTCACCATGACATTGCAAACTACCTTACAGGTGACTTCACGCACGGTATCGTTCCTGTTCCCAAGTACAATAACGATCAGGAAAACTATATTACCTTAGTCGGTAACCCCATATCCTTCTACTCAATTTACGCCCTCTCCAAAGATATAGACCGTGCCGCAGCGGTTCTTGAATGTTGGGCAAGCGAGGCTTACCGCCTTACGTCTCCCGCGGTCTTCGAGACTACCTTCAAGCTCAGATATTCCGATACGTCTGTTGAATCCCAGATGTACGATATCATTCGTGCGGGAATCATATTTGATTTCGGCAGACTCTTCAACGACACTCTCGGCAATATGAGCGGTCAATGGAGCTGGGGTGCATCTCAAGGCACAAGCTGGGCAACCGCAAGCAAGCCTTATGCCAGATCTCTTCCCACCAAGCTTAAAGATATCACAGACAGCTTCAAGGCTATCAACTAAAAATAAAAACATACCGTTCTCATTATAGAAATGGGGCTTTAAATGGAGATCTCCGATTTTTTAAAGTTCCGAGCTGAAGCTGCCGGTTGTTCAAAAGAGTTAAACCGCAAGGCTTTTAGCTCGCGGTTTATCTCGGAGCAGACCGGGAGATCAGAGACCTTTTCGAAAACGGTCAGTGTCTCTTCCAGGCAGAGGTTCTTCTGCACGCTGAGACGCTGCGTTTGAATTACGATCTCAATTTTGGTATCATTCCCATACCCAAGTATAATGCAGAGCAGGAAAGCTATCATCAGTATACCACAGGTCACTGTACCACCGTTATTTGCTTCCCGACTACTACGAAAGATGACGATCTTGATTTCGCTTCTTTTATGGTAGAAGCCATGGCGATTGAGTCTGTTGAATCTGCGGCAATGATTGATATTATTACCACCAGCGTATCTTCCGATGCGGTAAAGCGGGCGCGTGAAAACACGCCCGCTTGTCATCTTTATTTTGCGCGGGATATTTATAATTATAAACAACGTTCATTACAAAAGTACAAGAAAAACAGAAAGGAAATAATTTATTATGATACAAGGAATTGATTATTTAGATCCGGTATTGAACGAAATGAAGCTTCATTGGCCCAAGAATCGGCTTGTTAATATAGTATGTCACGGACATAGCGTACCTGCAGGTTATTTTGCAACTCCGTATGTAAATACTTTTTCGGCATATCCTCATTTGCTTCACTGTATGGTCAAGGAGAGATTCCCATTTGCAGTAACAAATGTTATCGTTACCGCCATAGGAGGAGAAAATTCTGAGCAGGGAAAGAAGCGTTTTCGCGAAGATGTTCTTACTCATAAGCCCGATATATTGACAATCGATTATGGCCTAAATGACCGTGCTATAGGTCTTGAATCGGCTTATCATGCATGGGAGTGTATGATAAATGATGCTTTGACGGAGGAAATCAAGGTTGTTCTGTGTACTCCGACATGGGATAATAGCTATTATAAGAAGAATGAACATTGGGAGCAATTAGTCAAGCATACCGAACAAATACGCAGCTTGGCTGATAAATATAA
Source organism: Eubacteriales bacterium (assembly GCA_045535915.1). Lineage (GTDB taxonomy): Bacteria > Bacillota > Clostridia > Oscillospirales > CAG-272 > CAG-390. The sequence goes on from JAZSMP010000205.1 coordinate 7,206, forward strand.
TGTAGGCTTGGCTGATAGCTTTGAAGCATATAATAGAAACATATTGATAGAAAGCGATCTGTCAAAATATTTATCACATACTAACCATCCTACCAAAGCAGGTCACCAACTTGTTGCTGATGAAATTGCAAAGTATTTCATTGCCAGATAAAAAATAGTGTAAGCATTAACAAAAACATAGCAAGAAGCATAGTGCGTTTTTGTTTTCTCGAAGGAAATTAAAAATATTCAAACATCACCGAGCGAAGATTTTTCTTTGCTCGTCATTTTTTACCCCAAACCTCTTGCATTTCTATTTCAAGTATGATATAATATATCCTAGTACAGAACATTTGTTCCAACGGTCTCTGCGAGGTGTGATTATGTCAGGAACAAGGAAACGTAATCCGAAAAAGATGAAAACGATCTAATCTTTCGTGTAAACGGATTTCTTCAATTATCACAGATCACCTAATATGCAAAAGATTGCAGAGTAGTTTAATGGAAAAAGAACAACGCGAATCTCACATTCACGTTGTTTGAAACTATCAGTGACAATGAGAAAAAGATTATCCGCAATACCGCAGAGGAGCTTTGGAGTTCTATTTCAAAGATTACGTTTGAATAAAATGGAGGTAGATTATTGACAGAAGAAAGAACTATTCAACAAAACGCGGATGAATTTGTAACAGCACTTGTAGACACCTTTGGCAACGGAACTGTGCAGGAAGTTGTCGAAAAGAATCGAGGCGATGCGCATGACATATCAAATATCGCGGTCAAGCTTCCGCTTAAAGAAATGCCGCCCGAAGTGGTAAAGTATCTTAAAGAGCTCTCGCAGATCGTGAAAGATACAAGTATGGATACGCGCCATGATCTGAATTTAGCCTTTCCGCCATCGCACTTTTCGGGAGAAAGCAATCCGTTAATGCTATATTATAAGGCATTCTATGATACCGTTGCCTATTATACCGCGCTTATTCAAAGTACACCCGAGATGCGTGATGCTCTTATTAAAGCAATGGCAGACAAAGGATACAACGAGGATAATATTGACGAGTTTTTGAAACGCGAGTGGGATATCAATGCTTATCTGATGAATCTTCCGCAGATTGCGGAGATCTTCAAGGAACTGCCCGATTATTCCGATTATAACTGCGGCAAGCCCAACAACTATTCTCTGCAAAACGCCAAGCGCAAGATTGAGCATATTATCGACGGACAGCTTGTTGAAAAGGTATCGCTTGAACGTGGCGGTCCCATAGATTCAAGCGGTCAATACACACCTTATCCGTTGGATGATGTAACCGATGTTACTGCCGAAGTCATCGACAAGGTATATCTTGAACAATGTCTTGCATTACTTTCGCCCGAAGATCGTGAACTCTTGATACGTCACGCCAACGGTGAGACCTTTACCGCTCTTGCCAAAGATTACGGCTATGCCAATGCAAGCGGAGTGAGAAAACGCATTGAACGGATCAAGAAACATATTACAGAAAAATTTTCTGCGTAAATTGCTCGCACATTTGCAAGGATCGAAGACTTATGATAAAATAAGCGTGAAAGGGGTGATTAGATGACAGGCGTTATTTACGCAAGATATTCCTCGGATAATCAAAGAGAGGAATCTATCGAAGGTCAGCTTCCGAATGTACTGCATTTGCACAAAAGAACGATATAAAGATCATTGAGCATTATATTGACAGAGCCTACTCTGCCAAAACGGACAACCGTCCCGAATTTCAACGAATGATCCGGGAAAGTGCAAGGAAATCGTATGATGTTGTGATCGTATGG
>JAZSMP010000175.1:0-9937 GCA_045535915.1 Eubacteriales bacterium
AAGCGCGGCGCGGTGCCTGTACGGAGTGGTTTGAAGTGCATAATCGGATAATTATAGTCAAACGTAGTTGTGTGCACTTTCAAAAGGCAAAATAATACAAAATCACTGTGTAATTTTGATACTACACAGTGATTTTCCATATTCATATACATTTAGTTGGGTCGATGCTGTGCAGACCACTTCGCCAGCACCGCGACTCCCGAGGAACATCTCGGTCGTCACGAGATTCTTCGGGCGCCAAGCGGACTGCGGTCGCGCCCTCAGGATGACATTGTCTTTCTTGAAGGGGGCTGCGCCCCCTTCACCCCTGCTTCGCAAGTGCGAACACAGCTTTCTGCTTTTTGTGCATATTGCTATATGTGCGATTCTTGTTGTACTTTGTCAGTAATCTGACTTCGCCGGCGGCGAAATATTTCACTGCGAAGCCGGTGACGGGATTCACGAACCTATATTTGCGCGCATAATTGGGTGGTAGAATGAAATGCTGCGGTAGCGCGCAAATGATTGGTGTCGCAAGCGACACCAAGAGGTTCTTTATCTTTACAACAGGTCTAAAAAGATAATGGATAGCCTGAAGGCTACCCATTATCTTTTTGGAGCTGGTGACGGGATTCGAACCTGCGACCTGCTGATTACGAATCAGCTGCACTACCGGCTGTGCTACACCAGCGACTTTAATATTATATCACATATGTATAAGTTTTTCAAGTCTTTTTTTGAATTTTTATTTTTTCTTTTCTTTTTACCGTTTTTTCCTTGACTATTTACAAATTATATAGTATCATATATTATGTATAACTAAATTCAATCCACATACGGAGAAAATATATGAAAATTGGGTTCTTTTCCGACCTTCATTGCGGCAGGGAGGAGATCACGAACGGAAACCGCTTTCCTTCGCGTTCTCTCGGAAAGCTGCAAAAATTGCTTCTTGATTTTGAAAATATAGGTGTTGATCTCGCTATCTGTCTTGGCGACGTGATAAACGGAAGCGTCAGCCGCGCGGACGACATCGAACATCTTTCGCGCGTTGCTAAAGTCATCCGCGACAGCTCGGTGCCTGTCCTCGTTATGCAGGGCAATCACGATTTCAAGAATCTTGATGACGATACCTTTTACCGCATCTCGGATTTTGTTCGTCCGCCCTTCGTTTGTCGCGCGGATGAGGTCAATATCGTTTTCCTTGATGCCAATTATTCTTCCGACGGCACGCGCTACGGCAGCGGTGTCAAGTACAATTGGAAGGATACTTATATCCCCGCAGACCAGATCGAAGCACTACGCGACGTTCTTGTGAATTCGCCCGAAGGAAGCCGATTCTGGATACTTTGCCATCAATGCCTTGATATAGGCGTTGAGGAAAGGCATATCGTCAACAATGCCGACGAAGTGCTTGATATAATCGGTAACGAGGGAAGGGATAAGGTAGAGTTCATCATCTGCGGACATTACCATCCCGGTGCCTACAGCATTGATATCGGCAGAGAGTTTGTGACTCTCCCCGCCGTTTGTACGGGCAAGGAATTCAATCCCGGCGCGGCACTCATACTCGATACTGCACACAAACCGAATAAGGGGTTATTATGAATCTTTGTGACATCAGAACAATAAAAGACACTATGGCAATGTTCGGTCTGACCTTCCGTAAGGAATTCGGACAGAACTTTCTGACCGACCGCGAGGTCGTTGCCGAGATCGCGGAATCCTGCGGCGGCGCGAACACCAAGACCGTTCTTGAGATCGGTGCGGGATGCGGCTCACTGACTCATGAGCTTGCTCTGCGCTATGAAAACGTAGTTGCTCTCGAGATCGACCGCGGACTCATTCCGCTTCTCAAATACACTCTCGGCGAGCACAGAAACATCAAGGTCATCAACGCCGACGTTATGAAGACCGATATTCCCGAGCTCCTCGGCGATGCTTTTGAGAAGGGCGGCGTTTCGGTCTGCGCAAATCTGCCCTATTATATCACAACTCCCATTCTTCTTGAGCTGCTTGATTCGCGTCTGCCCTTCGACAGTATCACGGTTATGATCCAGTCCGAGGTCGCGGACAGGCTCTGCGCACTTCCCGGTACTTCGAATTACGGCTCGGTGACAGCATACCTCAACTACTTCGGCACATGCCAAAAGCTTCTTAAGGTTCCCGCGGGCAAGTTCCTGCCCCCTCCGAAGGTCGATTCTGCGGTCGTCCGTATTGATCTTTACCGCGACCGTCCTTGCAAGCCCGCTGACGAGACGATATTCTTCAGAACCATGCGCGCGGCTTTTGAGCAGAGAAGAAAGACGCTTCCGAACGCCCTTTCCGCAGGCTTCGGCGAGCTTACGAAGGCTGAGATCACAGACGTGATCACAGGTTGCGGATTCGATGCAAACATCAGAGGCGAGAGACTTTCGGTATCCGAATTCTGCGCTCTCGCGGATAAGCTTACCGAGCTTATAAACAATAAGGATGAAAAATGAACAATAACGAATTTCAAAGAACAGAAAATCTCCCTTTCGAAATAGACGAAACAAAACAGAGACGCAAGCCGAAAGAAAGTAATAAAAAGACCTCCGGAACTACCATTACCGTACGTATTCTTGTATCACTCGTTCTCTCTGTTTTTCTCGTCTTTACCCTTGCGTGGACTTATGCATATACGGTCGTTCATGGTCCGAGCGAAGCGATGAAGGAACGTTTTGTTGCCGAAGCGTCAGGGAACGCTTTGACATCGTGGCTTCCTCATTTGGTTCTCCCTTCAGCTGAGATCGATGAGATCCTCGAAAGGGGGGCTGAGTGATATGGTTTACCGCGATAATAGCGGAATGCCACGCGGCAGGCTTGTTTTCATATGCACGTGGCTTGGCATTTTCGCAGTTACTTTCCTTATCTGGGCGCTATTCCTCGGCGGGATCACAAAGGATCTGGCAAAATACGAGGAATATCAGCCCATATATGTCGCCGATGATGTCTTCCGCGAATATTTTCAAGATGCAGAAGCGGCTGAATTGATTCAGTATACGGAGCTCAATCTTTCTGAATACGACACCGAAGAGGCGGCACTCAAATGCCTCGAATCGTTTATTGCGGGCAAAGAGCTTTCCTACCGCGAAAAGAATGCGGACGGGGAAGAAGTGTATTATGAAGTCCTCTCTTCGGGCGTTGTCTTTGCAGAGTTCAGCGTTATTACAGACGAGGATTCCAAGGAAATATTCGGAGCACACGGATATAAACTCGGTGATATCAGTCTTCATATTGCCCCCACATTCAAGGCGGTTATTATAGCGCCGAAGAACGCGATGGTCAAGGTCAACGGCAAAGTGATCGGAGAAGAATACAGAGTCGGCGAATACCGTGAGCTTGCCGATGCGGTCTATTTCCCCGATGACGACCCCGACTCCCGTCTGATGGCCGAATACTGTATCGAAGGTCTTTTTGCCGCGCCCAATGTGACGGTCACAAATGCCGATGGAAATATCGTTTACGGCGTTGAGTATAACAAGACAAGCTGTGTGTTTGATACCGAGTATTCCTACCGCACAGTGCTTTCCGAAATATTCAACGGTACTTATAAGGAACCCGAAACTCCCGTCGCACCTCCGCAGACGGAGGAAGAAGAGATCGACAAGGCTTACGTAGATTTTCTCAACGAAGCGGTATCTCTCTATGAAAAATTCAGACATCTTCCGAATGAAGAAAGCGAAAAGGTCGCATGGCGCGTCCTTGCATATTTCAAGCCGGGAACCGAGATCTATTCGGTATTGATGAACTATTATTACGACTCGAATTTCTTTCCCGACAATTATGAGTTTGCAAACGTGAAGATCAGCGGTTTTACCTGGACGGACGAGGCTCATAAGGAGTTTACCTGCCTGTACGAAATGGATTCGCAGATGTGGAAAAGCGGAAACGAGACCAAAGTGAACGAGAAGATCTCGTATACTTTGACCGTTGACGTATCGGGCGAAAAATATCTCATCTCTTCGCTTGCCGGGAAAAACTGACAGAATAAGACCTCGTTTTCGGGGTCTTATTTTTATGCATAATTTTTCACCATTTATTGTTGCTTTTTGTCGAATTATATGGTATAATTTATAATTGAGATTTTATTACTATAGGAGGTTGGCATGACTTTTTACAGTCCGGGTTTTATCTTTGGATTTTTGCCTGTATTTGTTGTTTTATATGCTTTGCTCGGCAGTAAAATGCGCTCGCCGATTCTCTTTTTCGGCAGTATCGTGTTCTATTGGTTTGCCTCGGGCGGAGCAATTATGCCCATATCGGTCATATTCATCACGCTTCTCTTTAACTACGCTGCCGGACTCTTTATCGGCGTAGCCGAGGGCAGAAGAAAAAAAGTACTTTTTGCGTTCTGCACAGTCATTGACGCCGCGGCGCTCCTTTCGCCGAAGGTGATGTCGATCATATCCGAGTCTTTTTCCGCGTCTTTGCCCGATGCGCTTGTTATTGCAGCACCGATAGGCTTCAGCTTCTATATGTTCAAAAGCATGTCCTATCTCAGACAGGTTTATGACGGAAAGATCGAATCAGAGCTTTCCTTCTTCGCCATCGGAGCTTATATGCTTAACTTTGCGCAGGTGCTCAGCGGTCCGATCCAGACTTACGCCGATTTCAAGAAAAGCCGTGCGGAGTGTAAGATCAACCTTGTGTCTATCAACAGCGGACTCTATGAATTTATCATAGGACTTTCGCTTAAAATACTTCTTGCCGACCGAATAATCAGAGTGTGGACGGCGGGACTTTACGGTATAAATAGCATCGGTGTCGATTCGATATCAACTCCCCTCGCGTGGCTCGGATTTTTCTCATTCCCGCTCTATCTTTATTTCGAGTTTTACGGCTATTCGCTGATGTCGCGCGGTATCGGAACGATGCTCGGCTATGAAACTCCCGACAATTTCCTCTACCCTTATATTTCGCGCTCGGTAAGCGAATTCTGGCGCCGTTGGCATATGACTCTCGGTGAATGGTTCAAGGAGAATATATATTTCCCGCTCGGCGGAAGCAGATGTCCGATGCCGAGAACACTCCTCAACCTCACTGTAGTCTGGATCTGCACGGGCGTGTGGCATGCCCTCTGCTTTGACGGAAACGGACTGAACTTCATGCTCTGGGCGGCGTTTCTGCTTTTCTTCATCCTGCTCGAAAAGCTTGGTGCTTTGAAATGTATCACCGAAAACAAGATACTTTCGCATATTTATCTGCCCATCGTCATTCTGTTTTCATGGATGATATTCAACACCAATCTCCCGACACTCGGAGACCTCGGCGCGTACGTAAGCCGCCTTTTCACTGTAGGAGAACTTCCCGAATACGTCAACGCAAACGACTGGATTACCCACGTCAAGGACGTCGGCGTCTTTATGGCAGCAGGTGTGGTGTTCCTTACGCCTCTGCCGCGTAATATCTACGAAAAGCTCAAAGCGAACAGGTTTATTTCGGTACTTCTGATGCTCGCGCTTTTCTGGATCTCGGTTTATTTCATCTTCTGTGAGGGTGCAAACCCCATGGTATACTGATCTTAAGGAGGATAGATTATGAAAAATAATAATCCCGACAGCGGTCTTTTGACTATCTGCCTCCTTATGACGTTGGTTATTGCCATCGGTGCGGGACTTCTGATCTCTGTTGAGAGCTCAAATCCGCTTGAAACGCTGATGTTTTATGTGCGCGACGGCTTTACTTCGCAGGAATCTCCCGATATCGGCGGAGACGTTCTTGATAACGGTGAGGACACCGAGCCCGATTTTATCGTTCCCGATATATCATTTTCCGAGGCTACGACGGACGAGATGATTGACGTTCCCGAAACGACGCTTTCGCCCGAAACTTCCTCTCAGACACCCGAAACGAGCGTGAACGGAACGCCCGAAACCACAAAGAAATCTCCCGAAACGACCGTGAAGCCGCCCGAGACCACGGTAAAGCCTCCTGAGACGACCGTAAAGCCTCCGGAGACAACAAGACTGCCCGAGACGACAAAGCCTCCCGTAAGCGACGAGGAATATTTCTCGGACGTCCTCTTCCTCGGAGACTCGCGTACCGTCGGCTTTGCGCTCTATGCAAGGATCCCGGGAGCTACATACTTCGCGCGCACCTCGATGAACGTTTCGAACGTATTTGACAAAAAGCCATCCGAGACTTCGGATACCTCGTCTTACGACCTCGCGGGCCTGCTTTCCGAAAAGAAATTCGGTAAGATCTATATTCTTCTCGGTATAAATGAGATCGGTTATTCCTATAGCTGGATCGTCGACAATTACTCGAAGACGATCGAGTATATCAGAATGTATCAGCCCGACGCGAAGATCATCATCCAGTCGAATATGCACGTAACAAAGAAAAAGTCGGATGCCAATCCGAATACCTTCTCGAATGCGAGGATCGACGAGCTCAACAGCCGTCTTTCGAAGCTTGCGGACGGCAAGAATATCTTCTACCTCGGCTTTGAAGAGATATTTGACGGACCCGACGGTGCCATGAGCCCAGATTATTCGGGTGACGGAGTGCATCTCTACGCCAAGTGCTACAAGCTCTGGCGCGATTGGATAAAGGAAAACGGAAAAATATATTAAAAAATAACAATTTGTTCTTGATTTTTTATATCAAGGGTGATATAATATCGCTTGTGTTTTGCACACCCCGCCGCGGGTGTGCAAAAATTTGTGAAATTTCGGAGATCATAATGAATTCTGTACAGGTTAAACACTCGCGCCGATTTCATCTGCCACATATAGATATTCTTTCTTTTATCAAGAAAAACGCCGTTGTTCTGATCGCGTTCTGTGCGGCGGTTCTAACCTCAATTATCGTTCCGCCCGACGCAGAATACGTCGGTTATCTTGATTTCAAGACGCTGACCTGTCTTTTCTGCGTTCTCGCGGTCGTTTGCGCGCTGAAGAACATCAATTTCTTTTATATGCTCGCGCGCAAGATCGTTCAGTGCTTCAAGACCGCCAAGATCAGCATACTTGCACTCGTTTACATAACCTTTATCGGTTCTATGCTTATTGCAAACGACATGGCTCTGCTGACTTTTCTCCCTCTCGGATATTTCGTTCTTTCCTCGACGGGAAAAGAGAAGTATATGGCGTTCACATTCATCATGCAGAACATCGCCGCCAACCTCGGCGGAATGCTGACTCCCTTCGGAAATCCGCAGAATCTTTATCTCTATTCATTTTTTAATATTCCTACGGGCGAGTTTATGCAGATCATGGCTCTGCCCTTCATCCTTGCCGTTGCACTCATTACTCTTTGCTGTTTGATCTTCGTTAAAAACGAGCCGATGGAGATCGGTGACGAGAAGATCGAGCTGAATCCGAAGAAGACAGCACTCTATCTTGCGCTCTTTGCGCTCTCTATTGCAATTGTATTCAGAGGCATTCCTTACTGGACCGGACTTCTCGTTATCCCTCCCGTGCTTATAATTGCCGACAGAAAGGCTCTTAAGATGGTAGACTACGGACTTCTCCTGACCTTCGTTTTCTTCTTCATCTTTGCGGGAAATATGGCGCGGATCGACATAGTCCGTGATTTTCTCTCATGGCTTCTCGATAAGAATACTCTCCTTGTGAGCACGCTTTCCTGCCAGTTTATCAGCAATGTTCCCTCCGCGATCCTCCTCTCGCAGTTCACGGAAAACTACGCTGATCTCCTTGTCGGTGTAAACATTGGCGGTACGGGTACACTCATTGCCTCACTTGCAAGCCTTATCACCTTCAAGGAATATGTTAGCCATAACCCCGGCAAGACTTTGAAATACATTATCACCTTCTCGGCGTTCAACTTCGGTTTCCTTGCGATCCTCACCGTAATTATGATGCTTATCAAATAAAACAAAACGGAACGTCCGCGGACGTTCCGTTCTTGGTATTAATCAATTTTTACAAGCAATTTGCCGAATCTCGAAAGCTTGGGCTTCATAAATTCCTCGGCAGCTTCCTCCATAGTCAGCACGCGGTGGATTATTTTAGAAGTATCAAGCATACCCGAAGCCAGAATACGGATCGCGCGATCCGTGGTATAGGGATTGATATACGAGGTTTTTATTGTCAGCTCCTTGATAAAGGCGTCATAAAGAGATATAGGCGTGGTGGTTGCCGAATCCGCAACGCCGAACATGACCACAGTCGCGCCGCGTCCCGCGATCTTGAGGGCTGCAAGCTGTGCCGCGGTGTTTCCGACGCATTCGATGACTTTATCGACGTTATACTTTGCGGCATAAGCATCGATCTTTTCCTCATCCTTTGAGCAGATGAAAACTTCCGCGCCGAGTTTTTTGGCAAGAGCTTCTTTGGTTTCATCGTATTCAATGACAACGATCTCGCCCGCTCCCGCGGATTTGATCAGCTGTATCATTATTGTACCGATCGCGCCGAGCCCGACAAGAGCAACGCGCTCGCCGTGGCGCACTCCGAGAAGATCCGCGCCGCGAAGACAGCAGGCAACGGGCTCGGCGAGCGCGGCATCACGCAGAGAGAGCGAATCAGGAATATGATATACGTTTTCGAGCGGAGCGTTTATATATTCTGCCATACCCTTGACGACACCGCGGCTGTTTTTGCAAAAGGACCTTTTGCCGTTCTTGCAAAATTCGCATTTTCCGCATCCCCAGTTAGGGTCGACGGTAACACGGTCACCGATCTTAAATTCCGTCACGCCGTCTCCGACCTCGGCAACTATACCCGAAATCTCGTGTCCGAGCGCAACGGGATAGGTCACGGGTCTTGTGTTCTGTTTGCCGCTTACCTTGTGGTGGTCGCTTCCGCAGATACCGCAGTAAGAAACCTTAACGCGCACCTCGTTTGAGGCGAGAGCTTTGAGCGGAAGCTCTCCGACAGCTACGTCCCAAGGTCCGTATAATACAACTGCTTTCATATTTTACTGAAGTGCCGCGCCGATAACGGTGCCGAACTGCGACATTTCGGGAACTATGAAGTTCACTCCGAATGTGGGCGCAAGGCTTGAAAGTGTGTCGCAAACGGGCTTGAATGTTGTAAGATTGCCGCACATGACGATATCCTTGATGCCATAGGAGCGCGCCGCAAAGATCGACATCATGGCGACGGTTTCCGAAACCATGTTGAAGATGCCGAGAGCGATATCCTTCTTGGAGGCAAGATCGGAAAGGTTGCCGAAATTCGACGCCGTCAGGTTTTCGTTGACACCCTTGAAGGTGCCTGATTTTGAGATATCCTTGATGCGCAGGTCGATCTGACCGAGGTCTCCCCCCTCCGAAAGCTGTTCGAGGTGCTCGACCGATCCGATTCCGAGCATCTTGCGGGAAAGTCCGAGGATCGTTCCGCCGCCGACGCCCGTGCCGCCGAGGTAATCTGTCTCCGCGCCGTTCTCGGAACGCTTCGCGTGAATGATAGCGGTGCCCGTGCCGAGGCTGACTACGATGGCTTCGTCGAGTCCCGAAAGATAAAGACCGCCGATACCGGTGCTGGCAAATTCGGAAACGCTTTTGCATTCGCGGTTATAGATGCTCGAACCTATCGCATGGCTGCCCGCGCCCGTCATCATGATGCGGTCGATCTCGTCGAGGGTCAGTCCGTTCTCAAGCGTGAACTTGCCGAATGCGCCGTAGATAGAGGTCACTGGGTCTGTCGCCTGAACGAACATGGGGGAGAGGAGTTTGCCTCCGGGGGCAAAGCCGACGATCTTTGTCGTGCTTCCGCCGACGTCGATACCGACGACGGTTTTTTTGTTATCGGGTTTTATGATGTAATCAGTCATTTATTTTGTCCTCGTGGAAAAAATTTCATTTTTATTCATACTGATATTATATCAAACTCTTGCAAAAAAATCAAGTATGTGATATAATATTTACGAAAATACTTACAAGCCGATTGCAAAATTTTGAAAAATACAATAAAATCCGTTTTTTCGGTGGCTTCGCCCCTGGAAAAACACCGCCCTGACGAGCAAA
>JAZSMP010000007.1:0-5006 GCA_045535915.1 Eubacteriales bacterium
TTGATAACGGCTGGGTATATACATTTGTACGTGACGGCATGAAGGATGGCAATGATAGTGAAATATTTAAATACAGTTTTAAAGGAATCAACATAAAATACAAATATGCGGAAAAATACGGCGGCATCTCGAGTGCGAACGATTTGATTACTGGTTGCTTGCTCTTTGGAAGTGGATCGGATGCTGAAAAAAGAGATGCCCAACTTATTGCTTCGATTCTATCTAACGATAAAACCGATGAAGAATTGCTTGCACTTAATCCGGACGATTATACATTTGAGGTAATTGACAAGGAGATTTTCTTCAGTCTTATGCGAGAGGCTTTATTGGGAGAACCTCAAAAAGAAGGTACAGACCCTAATTATTGGAATAAACCCGAATATGCCTTCTTGACTGAAAAAATGTATCAGGATGATTATAAATTTCAAATCTGTTTTTTAAATGAAACCGGACTTATTGATGAGCTATATATTGATGTGTTATATAAGACCGGCGAAGGTAAGATGGAATATGATCAGTTGTCAGATCTTGTTGCTTCAGGCAAAGCCACCGCGGAGCAGCTAGAAGCCTTTGAGCTTATAACATCAATAACAAACGATATAAAAAAGAATGTTAGTTATATTGCCAACGCTGACTCATATCGAAATAGGACTGTTGGACAAATCGATTTTTCGAGGCTTTATGATTTTCTCGAGAATATACACAACAATCGATTTGAGAATTATTTCGGATAAATGCAATGATTTCTTGTAAGAATATATCGAAGTCATATCCCGGACAGAACGTATTAGAGGATTTTTCATACAAGTTTGCCGATGTCGGATTTTATTTACTATATGGAGAGAGCGGTAGCGGAAAAACTACATTTCTCAACGTGTTAGCAGGCTTTCTGCCTTTCGAAAACGGAAGCATCGAATATAACGGTATGCACTTTGTAAATCAGATCGATAATATGCTGACAAAAGACACAGTAGAATATATTACTCAAGATTCATTCTTTGTGGATTTCCTTACGGTCGAAGATAACCTTAGACTGATAACAAATGATGAGACAGCTATTTTCTCAGTTCTCTCACGTTTTGGTCTTGGAGATAAGCTCGGTCAGCATCCCCCTACGTTATCAGGAGGAGAAAAACAGCGACTCGCACTTGCACGAGCTTTGTTGAGCAAAAAAAGTATTCTTTTGCTGGATGAACCAACTGCTGCTTTAGATGATGAAAATAAAAAGACAGTTTTGTCGCTTCTTTCGAGCCTATCAACAGAAATGTTAATTATCTGTTCCACTCACGATGAAAAGGCTAAGGAATACACCGACAATATTATTATATTCACAAAATCAAAAAAGCAAGCTCCCACCAATATCAATGTCCAGCGTTTTTCAAAGAAAAGAAGAGCACATAAAAAATCAGCTGAAAAACGCAAAAAGCGGGTGCCATACCTTGAAAAGTACTTCCTATACGGAAAACGCTCCCGGAAGGCGACTGTACTATTTTCCGTTTTTCTTGTGTTATCAATCAGTCTATGCTTTCTTGCCGATACCCCACAAAACAAAATAGAAAGCTCAATTGAATACCTTTACAAAATTAACTCTTTTCAGGTAAAAACCTACAACAAAACCTCTTGGAGTGATATTTGTCCCGAAGTTTTTGAAGGATGTGCGGTTATGAGCTATGGCTTGTCTACACCATGGGCACCAACCTCACAACCAACCGGAAGCTCAGAAGAGATGTTTATACCATTTGATTCGTTGTGGGTAATTCCATTTGAAAAAGAATATTTCAGACTTGCCGATAAGGTAAAATACGGAACATATTTTACTTCACAACAACAGGTCATTCTTTCATCGGAAATGGCTAACAGCATCAATCCGCAAGACCCGGCATCTCTTATTGGAGAAACAATACAAAGGAATGTTTACGCTCTCGGAATCATTGATTTTGAGGTTGTTGGTATATTTGATTCCTTCGATGATATCGATAAGGAGTACCTCAAATCAATCGGAATCACGATTGCTAGCGAAGAAAGCTATGTATCTGAAGATTACGCTCATCTTTGTTTTTTTAATTCTGATTTTATGATGGATTTCGAAGAGGACGAAACATGCTATAACGGAAGCTCATTTCAACGTGGATATCATTTGTTTTTTGAATCTTATTCGGAAATGAAATCATTTTATAAAGATTTTTCCAAGCTTGTTGCTAACAATGAAAATGTTCGCATTACCGAAGGATATAGAAACGCAGATCTCGACCGTGCTTTTCATATTATGTTTGCTGTTTGTATGCCAATTGCTATTGCCATGGCTATTTTCTCGGCAATGTTTTATATCGAACTTAAGAAAATTGAATTCATGCACAACAGCAGGTTTATATCCGTATACGAATATTCGGGATATTCAAAGAGAGATGTGCTAAACAAATTTATTTGGCTAAATATTCGTGAATTTCTGAAGATATACACCATTTCTGCAATTATAGCCTTTGCACTGACATGGACTGTAAATGCAATCAATGACTATTTCATATTTATCAATTTCCGGATATTCTCCTATAACCTGTGGCTTGATGTCGCATTCATGGTTTTCATTGTATTGCTTTTCTTGGGTTTTACGAATGTTTTTTTCCGAAAGGTGAAAGTCACATCATGGTATGACAACCTGATAGCAGGACGCGACCTTATATAGTTTAAGATAAAAATATGAAAATTCAACTCAAAAATATAACAAAAAAATATGGTAAAGCTGTTATCAAACAGCTTTCGTATGCCTTTGAATCGGGTAAGCTTTATGTGATAAAAGGTATCAGCGGATGCGGTAAAACAACGCTTATGAATATCATAGGCGGTATAGACAAGGACTTTGATGGAGAAATCATCAGAGAAAATGCAAGTAATACGGGATATATTTTTCAAAACAGTCTCTTGCTCTCGGGAATCACAATCAATGAAAACTTGAAGCTCATAAAGAACAGCCCGGATGAGATCATTCGGTTAAGCCGCCAGATCGGTGTTGAGCAATTGTTGGGGAAATACCCGGAACAACTTTCGGGAGGCGAACGCCAGCGCATAGCGATCATCCGCGCACTTTTGGGCGCACCGGAGCTTTTACTTGCAGATGAACCCACCGCATCTCTTGATGAAACAAATTCCGAGATCGTTGCCGAGACCATCAGTAAATTGAGGAATGACCATCGTATTATCATTGTATCCACTCATGAACATTGCTTTGATAAATACGCTGATGAGATAATTTACTTAAATTACGGCGCAATCGACAAAGTGGAAAAACAAGTGCAGCCTCCGATGCAATCTTCCGAGCGTTCTGCTGAAACACATGTCAAGCCGCGCCCTTTTCATTTTTGGAAATTTACAATTCGACGCGGTAAAAAGCGTTTTGGCTTTGCATCCCTGTTACCGATGATTGCGGCATTTTTGATTGTCATGCTGATCTCCACTGTTCAGCACAACTTTGAAAATGAATACCTTCGTATGCTTGGAAGGGAGTATCCGTTGGATATGATCGTTTTCAATCCTTCGGAATACGATAAATTCCCGTACCGTGATCGTGTAACGATATACGAGAATTATATTGCAAGCGACGGCGATGTAACAGCATATTATTTATTAAATAAAAATGCAAGTGTCTTTTGTATTAAAGGAATGATCGAATACGGTGATTTTCCCAATGAAAACAACGAGATATTGGTCAGCCGTGAGTTCATTGCCTCAACTTTTGGGGACAATTGTGACATTATGTCTTGTGTCGGCAAGGAAATCTTGTTCAGAAATGAAACTCTGTATATAAGCGGAATAATTGCCGATGTAAGCGAAGGCGAACATGCGAATAATTATAACAATGATCCATATTATCATATTAATCTGCGAAACAAAGACAATAATCTGATTTATATTCCTTATGAGACAATCAGTCGGTTGGGTGAACCGCAATACGTCAAAGAGGTATATTTTGTCGCCTCTTATGAGGGGTTGCTTGATAATCCTGATGTATACAAATCACTTAGTGATAGTATGAGATCGGGCAAGCCAAATTCATTTTGGAGCAAAATATCCGGAATTCAAAGAACTGTTGACAACATAACCGATGTTTTCGTGATTGTTCTTGCCATCAGCTTCCTAATATCCTGTATTTTTATGATATCGGTAATATCAAGCGAACTCTATTATCGAAAAAAGGAATTGGGCTATCTTCAGATATTCGGGATACACAAAAAGAAAGTATTCACACTGGTTTCAGTGGAATATTTTATCAAGCTTCTGCTGTCTTTTCTGTGTTCGATTGGCTTGTATATTTTTGCAATCATAGTATATTGGTTGATGTTTGGAAATCTTGTAATATGTAATATTGCGTTTACAGCAGGGATTTTCTGTGCTATGATTGCAGTATATATGTTTACAGTCAGTATTTCTGTGAAATCATTTTTGAACAAAAGTGTTTACCAATTAATATATGGGGAATGACTAACACAATCCACATATAAAAAACTACAAAAAGTTGATATTATTAATCATATTAAAACATTGCAAAATAAATATCATTCACTATATCGGGTTGACAATACACTTATACGTATTATACTAATCAACAACACAAATTATGAAAGGATACTCCAAACACAAACCGGCTTGCTTTCCTCCGATGGAAACTCTGTCGGAGGTTTTCGGCAGGTTTGTGCGCCGAGGGGCTGGCTCAAATTGATTTTTGAGACAAATCCTTTGTTACAATTACACAAAAACACTTGCATATCTCAACTGATAAGCAAGTGTTTTTTGTATAGGTTGTCGCTCAGTTGGTAAATATCCCCAAACTTGAGTCCCCCTTTTATTTTATGGACAAAACCTGAAATGTCCCACTATCTCGCCGCCGTATGTGGTGGTGAGCTGATCGGCTTCGACGGCGTTTTCGATCGGGTTGCCGTGGTGGATGATGTAGGGCAGACCGCGAGCGTTTCGCTTTTCCGAGCAGATCGCGATATGTCCGTCGTAGAGCA
>JAZSMP010000173.1:0-4978 GCA_045535915.1 Eubacteriales bacterium
AGACCGGAAACACGATCGTCCGCTGGACCTACGCACCCGAGCGGGATAAGGACGGCAGTTTCTGCCGATTCCTCAAAGAGCACGGCATCGTCGCGTCCGCGGGTCATACAGACGCTAAATATTCCGATATGGCGCACGCCATCGAGAACGGATTGAATCTTGTAACCCATCTTTACTCCTGCACCTCGACTGTCACGCGCGACCACGGCTTCCGCTCGCTCGGAGTTATCGAAAGCACCTTCCTGTGCGACGATCTTTACGCCGAGATCATCGCCGACGGCAAGCATCTTCCGCCCGATCTCGTCAGAATGATCGTAAAGATCAAGGGGATCGACCGCGTTGCCGCCGTCACCGACAGCCTCAGCGTTGCGGGATCGCCCGCGACCTGCGGCGTTATGAGCGGTGTTGAGTACATTATTGAGGACGGCGTGGCAAAGCTTTCTGACCGTAGCGCGTTTGCGGGAAGTGTTGCGACAGCCGACGTGCTTCTTCGCACTCTCGTAAACGAATGCTGCTTCACCCTCCCCGAGGCGTCGACAATGCTCTCGGCAACTCCCGCTAAGATCTTCGGACTTAACAAGGGTAAGCTCGAAGTCGGACTCGACTCGGATATCGTCGTGCTCAATAAAGATTTTGAGGTGCGGAAGGTATTTATCGGAGAGGTTTATGCAACAAAGAAACAGGATTGAGCCACGGCTCAATCCTGTTTCTTTATTAAAACTCATCCCTGAAATAACCTCTTGAGCAGGATTTATTAATATGAGAAAGGCAAAGATGATCCCCGCACAAGTCGAAAAAAAGAATTATCGTTAAAAAGCCTTTTTCCGTCCGGCGAACGGTTCATATTTTGCAATTATAGCTTGCATTTGCGGTTCGTCCTTCAACAGCTGATACGAGCGGCTCTCAAGAAGATACCCGAGTTCTCGCGCCACATCGTTTTTTTCCGTTCCGGAATTGATATTGCGCGCATCAAACACGTTTCCTCGGACAAGGAAGGACGTGTGTTCGGCGGTTTGCGGGAGATCGTCATATGCTTTGGCATACTGCAAACCCTTTTCAAAATTACTGTAAGCCGCATTCAAGTCATTAGTGCGAACATACCGATGGGCGATCCGGATATGCAGTCCTGCCAAATGATAATTCCAGAAGCAAAAGTCTCCTTCATCGAACAAAAGCTCGATCAAGGCTATCGCTTTTTTCAGAATGCGAATGGATTCACGCGGCTCTTCTACTGCCAAAGCCATATTGCGTATGTCCACCACCAGCTCCTCAGCAAATTCCGCCAAGCCGGATCGGGTATATCGCCACCATTCTTCCGAACCATTTTCGTAACATCCCTGCAATTCTTTTTCCTGTGAAAAAGTCAAGGTTGGAAAGCGCTTCGCAGTTTCGATCGCCTTGTCACGCTGACCGTCCAGTATATACAGACCGCCGAGAATTGAAAGGGCTGAGTAGCGCACCTGATCTACAGTACACTCCTCCAGCACCCGCTCACAAAGGCGGTACAGCTCATCCTTGTGTACTTCGTTACCGTATGGCTCAACACAATTCGGATCGTAGTTGAGCTTCCACATATATTCCTCGACGATCCGCCAATCATTGGGAAATTCCTGATAAGCGCACACGATCAGATCAAAAGCCTCGCGCTCTTTGCCGAGCGCACACAGACGGTTTCGCTCATTTATGATCTCTTGAATTCTTTCCTCGGTTTTGGCAGCATCCAGCCCAAGCAATTCATCGGTAGATACGCCGAAATAGGATGCCAACGGAAGCACCATACTGATATCGGGAAGAGTTTCATTCCGTTCCCATTTGGAAACAGCCGCCGTTGAAACGTGCATACGCTCCGCAAGTGTTTCTTGGGTAATGCCTTTTTGTTTGCGAAGGCGTTTGATGTTATCGCCAATGTAAAGTTGCATATTGTATACCTCGCTTTCATTAATTGAATCACCGGTGTTTCTGAACATATTATACACCATAAATGCGATTCTTGCAAGAGACGGATAAGTCACACGATTGAACCGACGGTTGAATTTTTCAAATGACAAAAACACCACCAAAGCTGATACTTGGTGGTGTTCGTGTTTTTGCAGATCTGAGGCTCTGCCTTTTTAATTAAAACTCATCTCTGAAATAACCTCTCGAGCAGGCTTTTCTGCCCTGCTTGTCGATAACGGTTATGCGGAAATAGTTTGCCTTATGGTGAAGCTCGAACTCGGCGCTGTTGACGGTGCCAAAATTCTCGTCGAGCGCAACGTTGGACTTCTTCGTGCCGTAAAACATAATGATGCGGTCGGCGTCCGTGGTCTCAACGCGAACGGTGTTACCGTCCTCAATGGAAAGCGAAAGGATGCGCGGTCCGGTCGAGGAATAGCAATCGCCCCTCTCAAACGCGGAGAAAACGCTGTCGTATTCGAGCTCGTCGGCAACGATCATGGTATGCGCACCGAAGGAATCGCAGAGCGGATGACCGAAGGGATGGCGGTTGTGGTTATCGTCGCCGCCGTGACAGCCGACTCTGATGCCGCGGCGAAGGAGTTTATCGTAAAGTATCTCGTTATGCTCAAGATTGCTGATGAGATTCGAATCGGTATTATCAAGCTCAAGACTCTTCCAACCCTCGAACTTAAATACGTTCTCGTCCTCCTCCATCGACCATACGGGATGATTATAGGAAACCACGTAGCCGTGCTCGGTCGCGGTCTTGATGAACATATTTATGTACTCGGTGGTGTACTCGCGGGGCTCCTCCGAGCCTACGCGGTTGAGCTTTTCGTGATCGTCCTTGAAATACTTGCAGTAGATGCGGTTGTAGCAGATATATTTGTCGTTGTCCTTATCGCGTGCGAAAAGATTGAGGTGCACCTCGGGCAGATAGCGGTCGCTCTTCGCTTTCTTGTTGGGGCGGATATACGCCTCGTAGCCCGTGAGAAGCAGGAACTCATCATCGGTCAGATCGTTATGCGGATGCGGCGAGCAATGGTCTGTGATCGCAAGCACCTGGTAGCCCGCGTTTTTATAAGCTTCCTTGAGCTCCTCGGGAGTCAGCTTACCGTCCGAGATAGTGCTGTGGCAATGAAGATTTGCCTTGAATTGCTTTTTGTCTTTCGAAATAAATACTTTTGTAGCCATAATTTTGACCTTCCTGTGTTTATTGTATTTATTATAATTGATTTCAATTGATATGTCAATAGCAAAAGCCGCTGAAAGCAAAAGCAAATCGGCGGCTTTTTGTGTAATTACACAACTTGATTATAATATATTACTTCCTTGCCAAGGCTATTCGCAAACTCGATCTCGCTTTGCGTGCTCTTGCCGATATAACCGCCGACATTCACGACAAGTATAGCATCGGATATCCTGATCTTTTCCTTGTGCATCATATCGATCATCTGCGCTTCTTCCTCGGTATAATCGTCTTTGGAATCTCTTGTAAGCTCATTTGGAGTCAGCACACAGTTGCCCGCAAGTGTCATGATCTCCGCAACCTCTGCCATTTTATCTTTGAATTTATAGCTTCCGCAGATGGTAATTATTTTCATCTTTCCAATATCATTCCTTCAATAAATTTTGCCACACCGTCATCATCGTTGCTTCCCGCAATATGATCCGCAACCGCTTTCACTTCATCAATAGCATTTGCAACCGCAACACCAACGCCGCACATTCTGATCGGCTCGATGTCGTCGTAGTCATCGCCGAAATACACGGCTTCAGAAGCGGAAATATTACTAATTTCAAGCATAGCCTTGACGCCGTTCCACTTGGTCACGGTTTTACTCATGATCTGCATCAGGTGTCCGTTTGCAACCGTGTAATAAAGGTCATCGGTCAGCATATTTTTTACGAGCTCCAAGGTCTCGGGAGTATCAAGACCCACGAGTATCTTTACGGCTCCTTCAGTCCTCGCAACAGCCGCAAGATCGTCGGAAATGACCGAAAAATAGTCCTCGATAGGCTTGTTCGAGTAGGCTTCATCCCCGGTTTCAAGCGTTACACGGAAGTCGGAATAGCGCTTCAAACCATTCAATATCAGTTCCGCGCTCTCGGGGCAAATTCCGCTTTGATTTTGATAGCTTCCGCAGATGACCCTCGCGCCATTGCTCACAGATATCGCGTCAAAATCAATGATCTCGCAGAACTGCGTCATCGTGCGGTAGGGTCTCGCCGTCGCAACCATAAGTGCGATCCCCTTATCCTTGCATCGCCTGAAAACTTCGGCGGTGTACGGTGATATCGTTTTATCGGTATGAAGCAGAGTTCTGTCAAGATCAACTATTATCGCCTTATACATCAAAATATCCTTCTTCTATCAGCATTTCAAGCACACGTGCTTCTCTCTCGAACATAGTGGGGCTGTAGGGCGTTTTACCGAGATTGCGATTCTTTTCTATTGCCAAGAGTGGGTCAACGTAAACGAGCTCGTATCCCTCCTCCGCCTCGTAGCCTTGCAGATCCTGCGAGACCGCCTCCTCTTCGGCGGCGCAAAGGTAGTAATAATTATCCTGAACGAAACGCACGTCGGGGTCTTTGTCGCTTTTTTGGACTCGGTGAACAATGCCGTACTCCTTCACGCTTTCGGGAATAATGACCAAGCCGGCTTCCTCGCGCGTTTCGCGGATCATGGCGGCTACGGGGTCTTCGCCCGCCTCAATGCCCCCGCCGGGGAATTTGTAGTAATCGTATTTCTCGCTATGTATCATAGCGACCTTGTTATTGGATAATATTACGCTTCTGGCGGAATTGCGGACGAATGAACGCGTGCAATCCGCGTAGTCTTTTTTGTCCATTTCGAAAAGAAGTCTCATTTTATCACCACACAAAAGGAATCAATCTGTATTTTACTTTTTCCTTGTACTCGCGGTAGCCTTCGAGTTCTTCTTCGAGGAACTTTTCCTCGTCCTTGAGTCTTGCGGCGATTATGAAGGGGTACACGAGGAAGATCAAAAGCGACCAAATTGATCCGAGCACGAGCGGC
>JAZSMP010000349.1:0-3161 GCA_045535915.1 Eubacteriales bacterium
CTAAGACCGCTTGGCCTCCGACTTCGCCATTTGACAGTTCCCGTCACGAGTGAAAGCCTTTCGGCGATCTGCGCGACGGTCAGGCCCTCAAAATAATGCAGATAGATCGTCTCACGGATCTTTTCGCCGAGGTTTGAGAGCGCGTCGTGGAGCTTTGCGTCACGCTCTGCTTCACCGATAGATGCCGCGGAGAGGAGCTCGTAAAGTCC
Organism: Eubacteriales bacterium; assembly: GCA_045535915.1. GTDB lineage: Bacteria > Bacillota > Clostridia > Oscillospirales > CAG-272 > CAG-390. Next base: position 210 of record JAZSMP010000349.1, read on the forward strand.
GCTTTCGTCGCTTCCCGTCAGATCGACCTCCTCAAGGAGATGCAGACTGATGTCAGCGGCGGCGTTTTTGTATTTGCGGACGAGGTTGCGGGCGTGATTTCTGGCAATGGAACACACCCACGAGCCGAATTTCTCGCGGTCGGAGAGCTTGTCGAGGTTGAGCCACGCCGAAACGAAGGCATCCTGCGCCGCATCCTCTGCGGAGAAGGTGTTGCCCGTGACCTTGTAGGCGGTGCCTTTGACTCTCTTTTCGTGGCGGATGACGAGTTCCTCGAAGGCGTGTTCATCTCCGAGGAGGGTCATATCGACCAGCACGGTATCCAGATGTTCCTTGTAATTTTTCATTTGCATTACCTCGAATTAACCTTGCGAGTGAAATTCCGCCGAAAGATACGAAAATTAATCACCGTGAGGCGATTAGGTTCGGTTTTCGTACGGCTCGGGACGTCTTTCATCAATAAGACACGGAAAAAGCGGAAAAGGTTGGGGCGACGGAAAATTTTTTAAAGAAAGTTTTGATCAAATTAAAGACAACAGTAGCGGGAAAGCTTTTGATGATTCTTAAGAAACTTTTCTCGAAAAGTTTCTTAAGTCGCCGCCCGCAGACGGCGAAATCTCCCCCCTGCGCTTCAAGCGGTCGCCGCCCTCGGTGACCGCTTGGAAGGAGTAAAATCTCCCCTAGCGGGAGATTTTCGCTCCTTTACTCTTATGTAATTTATATTATATCACATTTTTTAGAAATTGTCGATTACATTATATATATTATGACCAAAAAAGCTCTCCCGCGAGGGGAGAGCCTTTTAGGTCCGACCCGCCTGCGGGGCGCAGTCGGTTCGGAGCGGTGTATTGCGAGGCTCTGCCTCGCGCTCCGCTTAAGAAACTTTTCGGGAAAAGTTTCTTAAGAATTTTCAAAAGCTTTTGTTCTTTAGTTCAGCGCGTTCATTACGATCTCGTCGATCTTCGTGCGGAGCTTCATCATATCGCTCGAGCGGTCGATGCAGCGGCTGAAGACGATATTCTCGCCCGTCATTTCCTTGACGATGGGTTCGATGATCTCGAGAACCTTCTCGCGTCCGACGAGCGATTCGGCAAGGTAGAGCGCGCGCATGTCGTCGAGTCCTTCGCGGAAGTGGAGGGTTCTTACCGATTCAAGCGCGGTGCCGTCTGCGGCGGGGTAGACCGAATAGGTGTCGCCCGAGGGGACGAAATAGTTGCCCGTCGAGTCAATATAGGGGTTGATCGCGTCGTGCGAGCCCTGATTATAGTAGAAGTTGTAGCCCCACTGGAGGAATCCGCCGATCTTGTAGCGGTAGAACTGAACTCCGATGTATCTCGTGCGCGCGCCGGGGTAGCCGAAAAAGCGGTTGCTGACGTGCTTGTTCTGGCTGCAGCAGTAGTAGGTCCAGAGGCCCTCGCGGCCTTCTTCCGCATATGCCTCGAGGAAGGGATCAATGTGGTTGTTGCAGGGGATCGGATTCTTGATGATGCCCTGGCGGTAGAAATCCACGTTCGAAAGCGCGTCCATAATTACGTAGTCCTCGAGCAGGTCAACGACCGAGTTCTTCGACTTCATATACTGCTCGAGATGCGCGGACTGCGGCTCGTCGGAAATGTGGAAGAAGCATCTCTTATCGTCGCCGCGATCCTTGAGGAAGTCAAGGAGCTCGACGAGGAACTGACGGATGAAGGCGGTGTACTCCTCGCCCGTTGCGTCGGTATCCCAGCCGAAGATGCGCTCGTAGCCGTTCGGAGTTGTCGCCATGATCTTCGGCGCGTGACCCGCGCCCCACTGCGTAAAGAGGTGGGCGATCTCAAAATATTTAATTCCGAGGCGGTCTGCCATATCCATGAACTTGGTCAGAAGCGAGAAATCGAAGCTATATTTGCCATCAGCGTCACGTGCAACGCCGACAAGCTGTACGGTCGGACGCTCGCCGCCGACGTAAGTGTCGAGCGCGGGAGTGAAAACGGGGGTCAGAAGGGTGTTGTTGCCGCACTTTACGTAGGTCTTGATGAAATTCTCAACAATCTCCCAATGGCGCTCCGAAAATACGGGGACGTTATAGTAGGACGCGAGGCAGTCGTAGTGGAACCACTGCGTTACGGGGAAATCGACCTCGGGGAGAGAGGCGGGGATGACGGTCAGCGCGAGGCTGAGTGTATAGACCGACTCGCCGTCGATGACGTTGACCTTGATATCGTGCTTGCCGTCCGGGAGCGCGGAGGTGTCGATATCGACCCAGACGGTGCGGGTCTGACCCATAACGCAGGGTACTCTGCCCTCCATCTGAAGCGGCTGGAGCAGATCGGGATAGAGTCCGGGCTCGGTGCGGACGTAGGCGGTGTCGTATCTTGTGGGATACGCGGGCATATAGGAAGGAATGAGCTCGACCGTGCGGAGATTCAGCGCACTCTGCTCGATTCCGTCAAAGGAAATGCCGACGAAACGGCGGTGTGCGGCGTCGCAGGATGTCTCGGTCATTGCGATCTGGAAAGAAAACGTCGAATTGCGGTAGGTGCTTGCCGAGCGCAAGGGCTCGAGGGTGTCGATCCGGGTGTCGAGGAAAACCTTGTCGAGAGAGGAAATAAGGACGGATTTTAACATGATCTTGCTCCTTTATTGTAAGATTTCAAGTAATTCACAGGGTTTGTCGATGATGACTGACGCACCCGCCGCGGTCAACTGTTCACGCGTGCGGTATCCCCAGCTGACGGCTATGCAGGATGCGCCCGCATTTTGCGAGACGTTGATATCGGGCTCGCTGTCGCCGATCATGACGGTATCTTCGGCGGTGTAGCCGAGTTTCTGCGCGATATCGAGGAAGGACGTGGGATCGGGCTTGGTCGGAACGCCCTCGATCATTCCGCGGACGTCGGCAAAAGTGCCGTATCCGAAGAGCTTTTCCACAATGTCAACCGTGTAGCGGTGCGGCTTGTTAGAAAGAGACGCGA
>JAZSMP010000016.1:0-2969 GCA_045535915.1 Eubacteriales bacterium
TAATACGGCAGAATTAACATAAAATTCTTCAAGTGACTGACAGCCCGTAAATGCGTAGGCACCATATTTAACCTTTTTAGCATTAACTGTAACATCCTTTAACTTTTTACAGCCCGCAAATGCGTATTGACCAACCGAGTAAAGATTTTCACCAAGAACTATACCCTTTAGTTTTTGGTTGCCTGCAAATGCATAGTCGGAAATAACGCACGCAGATGTGAGCTCTAACGTATCGCGAAGGTCACAATTTTCAAATGCATTTTGGCGGATCGTCTTGAGGCTCTTCGGCAGAGTCAGTGTGCTGAGTGCTTCGCATCCGGCAAACGCGCCCGTGCGGATGTCGGTCACACCCTCGGGAAGCGCGAGGCTTACAAGATTTCGGCATCCGTTGAAGGCGTACTCGCCTATCGCCTTGACGCTTCCGTCCGCAGGGATCGAGCTCTTACCGCAGCCGAAGACGAGTGTGCCGGTCTGCTTTTCGATCAGACAGTTGCCGACAGAGTAGTATTTCCTGCCTCCCTCGGCGATCTCGATCGTCTCGATAGCGGGACAGCCATAGAAGCCGTGGGTCAGAAGACTTCCCGTAATATTCTCGAGCGATGCGGGAAGATATACCGCGCGGAGATCGGGGCAGTTTTGGAACGCATGCGACTCAATATATGTCACGCCCTCGGGGATCTTGACCGAACGCATACCCTTAACATCAACAAATGCTTCGTGCCATATTTCGGTTACGGGCAAGCCTTGGTATTCGGATGCAATAACAATATCCTTATCTGTGCAAGTGCCGATTCCGACAAGCACCGCATAGTCGCCTAATGCTTTGTATTCGAGTCCGATGCTAACGTAATCTTCCTCTTTTGCTCTGCATCTTGTGCAGATACCATTGACAAAATCATGACCGAGCGGAGGGATTACTTCGCTCCAACCGTGACCGCAAGAACTGCATTGATAATTTACAGTCGCACTCTCTGTGCAAGTCGGTACATTTTCAGTAGCGGTATATATCGAATGCGTACACGCTGTCGTTTCGGGCTCGGCAGTCGTTTCTTCTTCGGTGGTCTCGGGAGGAACTGTAGTAGTCTCCTCGGGTGGGGTTTCGGGTTCGGTCAGGGTATTGGACTCTTCCGTTGTGTCCTCGGTGAACCAGGAAGCGATATCGCCGAAATTCCGAAGAACGTAGGTTATCATCGGAATTACGGCGCCGAGGAGGAGCACGCATGCCGCAAGCACGGCGATATGACGCCAGCCGCGTCTCTTGAAAGAGGAAGGCTGTGCATTCTTGCCGTCGGGAAGTTTAAGACTGTCAGCAACCTCGGCAATGTATTTCGGGTCGATGTAGCTGAAAGCATCGATGAGTCTTGAATCCTTGAAATCACGGTTTTTCATACGATTATGCCCTCCTTTCCGAGTCTTTCGGCGAGTCTTTTACGCAACCGCCATAGCATAGATCTGATCTTGGTATGCGAAAATCCCGTCTGCTCCGAGATACTGCGATCATCCGCGTCAAAGAAATAGCGCAGGATAAATACCTTTCTTTCTCCTCCCGTCAGTGTCTCCAGAAAATCGTTTATAACCTTTCCCGCGAGACTTGCCTCGTAATATTCCGTGAGACTTTTGTCATCGGGAATCAGAGAAAGTATTTCGTCGTTTACGATCTGAACGCCTCCTCCGCGCTTCCAGGCGTTGTTTGCACGAGATTTATTTATTGCCTCGTTTCGCGCTACCGTGCTGACGTATGCCGAAAGATTTTCGGGTTTTGCGGGAGGTATCGAGTTCCAGAGCGAGAGAAGCGTATCGTTGACGCATTCCTCGCGGTCTTCTTTCATGCAGAGAAAATTTGACGCCACGTAATTGCAGAGCGCACCGTATTTTTCCTCAACCTTCCGCAAAGCCTCTTCGTCTCGCGCGAAGAAAAGCTCTATGATCTTTTCATCCTTCATTTAGTGTCCTTCCTCCTTTCGTAGGTCCTTCAAACTATATGTCGTAAAACACTATGTCCGTGTTGCATCGTTTTCAAAAATATTTTCATTTTGTCGGATTGCACAAAAATCACGCATCGGTTTTGTGCAAGTTGACAAACACATTTCCTACCATTATAATAACATAAAACAAGGTTGTTTGTCAATAGAAAAATCTGCTGCCAAAAGTCGAAAAAATCTCAAAAAATTTCGTTCGGGTTATTGAAATTTCTTCGATGATAATGTATAATTAAATCTGCCGATCAAAAATAAATTTACGGAGGTAAATAAAATGGCAAATCGTTTTGTATCCAACGCAATTTCATATCACGGCAAGGGCGCGATCCTTGAGATCCCCGCTCTGGTTGCCGCAAAGGGATTTAAGAAGGCTTTCGTGGCTTCCGACCCCGATCTTGTAAAATTCGGCGTAACCGCAAAGGTTACCGATATCCTCGACAAAGAGGGTATGGCTTACGAGATCTATTCCGATATCAAGCCCAATCCCACCATCGAAAACGTAAAGAACGGCGTTGAGGCTTACAAGGCTTCGGGCGCAGATTACATGATCGCAATCGGCGGTGGATCCTCTATGGACACCGCAAAGGCAATCGGTATCATCATCAACAACCCCGAGTTCGCCGACGTTCGCTCTCTTGAAGGTGTTGCACCCACCAAGAACCGCACAGTTTACACTATTGCAGTTCCCACAACAGCAGGTACAGCGGCTGAGGCTACCATCAACTACGTTATCACCGATGTTGAGCGCAAGAGAAAGTTCGTTTGCGTTGACGTAAACGACATTCCCGATATCGCTGTCGTTGACCCCGATATGATGTCCACCATGCCGAAGGGTCTCACCGCCGCAACCGGTATGGACGCTCTCACTCACGCTATCGAGGGTTACACCACCAAGGGCGCATGGGATCTTCCCGACTGCCTCAACCTTGAAGCAATCCGCCTCATCGCAAAGAGCCTCCGCGGTGCCGTAAACAACGATCCCGAAGGACG
>JAZSMP010000357.1:0-8740 GCA_045535915.1 Eubacteriales bacterium
GACCGCTTGGCCTCCGACTTAAATTCCGTAATGCTTTGCAATTGGCGAAAGCCTGATCGGCGATCGACTTCGGCGCACCGCCGATCCTGACGGTTGTAAGCTCTTTGCAGTTGGCAAAAGCTTGCTTGCTTATATCGCTTACACGCGCGCCGATATAAACCTCGGTAAGTGCTGTGCAGTCAGAAAACGCACCAAGACCGAGATATTCCACGCTGTCGGGAATCGCAATTTTTGTCAGCGAAGTACAATACCGGAAAGCTGCTTCTCCTATCGAATTCGTCTGTTCCTTAAACGTTACGCTTCGAAGCGAGCTGCAGTTTGCAAACGCATAATCGCCGACCGTACCGGGACCTCCCAACACAATACTCGGAATCGAAGTACATCCCTCAAAGGCATGGTTTCCAACATAGGTAACAGGTGCCGGTATAGTCTTCAGCTTAAGTCCGGTAATGCCGTAAAAGGCATAGTCACCGATAGAAGTCACGCTTCCGTCGGTAGGAATCGTTGAACTCGCGATTCCCGCTATCAGCTTTTGCTCCGTGTGATCTATTACACAGTTATTCTTAATCGTAAGATACTTGCCGTCGCCAATCATCTCAAGTTTATTAAATCCGTGAACGAAAAACAGCATCTGCGCAATTCGTCTGGTATCGCTGTGAATAGATAATGTAGGTGCAATTGTATCCTCTATTCCGACCAAATATTCATACGGATTCTCCGGATTTCCGAGATAAAGTCCCGACTCGTATTTGTTATACTTCAATGCATCGCAGCCGTAAAAAGTGTAAGGCGAAATAAACTCAACCGTATGCGGCAGAGTTATATATTCGAGTGACCCGCAAAGCGAGAACGCATTCTTTCCGATAACTTCAACCGAATTGCCCATATACACGGTTTCAAGATTGATGCAGGAAGTAAACGCGTAATCTCCGATAATTCTGACTCCTTCACCGATATGCGCCTTGCTAAGACTCGAACAGCTTGCGAATGCACTCTCTCCGATCTCGGTCACGCTGTCGGGTATAAGAAGCGTTTCAAGCGACGTAGCTCTGTCAAAAGCGTTTGCTCCGATAGTCTTGACCGACGAGCCGATAGTGAGTTCTGTCATCGAGCCGAGTCTGTTAAAAGCATGAGAATATACGGTTTCAACTCCGTTGCCGATGATGACTTTGCGCACTTGGGGACAGTAGTCAAATGCACGTATGCCGACAGTTACAACGCTGTCGGGAATAACGATCTCCTTTATATACGAGTTACCCTTGTAAGCCGAACCCGCAATGACCCGCGTATCCTCGTGAATTATCAGCTCGGTTGTATTTTTCCGTGCATCGATAAGCACGTGGTAGGGATTTTTCTCGTTGCCGAGATATCTCGAGCCCTCGTATTCATTGTATTTAAGCTGATTGCAACCTTCAAAAGCAGAGTCGCCGACGTTGATTACGGATGAAGGGATCGAAATCTCGGAAAGCGTATCGAGTCCGAGGAACGCTCCGTATTCGATCTCCTTGATCGGAATACCTTTATATGATTCGGGTACTATTACCTTTTCTGCCGTACACTCGCTCGCATTGGTGACGGAAAAGTAGCTTCCGTCCTCCGAAAGAGTCAGCTCGATTCCGCTCGGCATGGTCTCAACGCCGCTCAGCGGAAACTCGGTGAGTCCGAGAAGCGCGCCGAGATCAAAATCAAGCTCCTCGCGCTCTGGAATATCCCAGTTATCGTGAAAGCATGACGAAAGAGGAAGCACGATCGTCAAAGCAAGCACGAGTGAAATTATTCTTTTAAACCGTTTCATTTTTCCGGCATCCTTTCGTTTTCCTGATTTTAGTATATCATACGTAATGCTATTTGTCAATATTTATATTTGCCAATATAAAAAAATCACAAATACTTGACAAATTCAAATTATTTTGCTATAATAGATGCGTAAAAAATTTTTTGGAGGTAAATCCTAACATGAAACGCATTATTGCACTCGCTCTCTGCCTTATCATGGTTCTTTCCATGGTAGCATGCGGCGACAAGACCGAGGGACCCGCTGAGACCACTCCCACTCCCTCTGAGCCCACAAATGCTCCCGACGTAACCACCGGTGCTCCCGACGTAACCACCGAGGCTCCCGACGTAACCACCGAGGCTCCCGATGTAACTACCGAGGCTCCCGATGTAACCACCGAGGCAGCTCCCGCAGCAGATCCCATTGAGTTCAACGATCTTCCCGCTGACCAGCAGGCTGCTCTCATGTCTGTTATGCCCGCATTCCTCCCCGACCTCTCTTCCTACGAGATCGTAACCCGCGCAATGAGCTTTGACCGCGGTGAAGAAGACTACTTCATCGAGGGTAACTCCGCAGGCGGCACACAGTACGTTGACGTAACCGGCGGCGCTGTATTCGGCCAGGCTGTTAAGATGGCAGCTATCGCAGACAGCGGAAGCGGACGTGCCGAGATCCAGGTCCTTCCTCTCGGCGATATGGACATTTCCACCGCAAAGGGCGTAATGTTCTACGTTGACTTCTCGAACGTTCTTCCCGCAGAAGGCAAGGAGATGTGCGCTTCCGTAACCATCAACACCAACTCCTACCGTGCAAAGGGTCCTCAGGGCGGTAACGGCGACAGCACAGCAGTTGCTTACTACTACGACGGCGGCGCTTGGGTACAGACCACCAACATCAACGCTTGCCGTCAGCAGATCCCCCAGAACTTCGCAGGTTGGCTCTACATTCCTTCCTCTACCTTCTACGGAAGTGCTGAAGGCGCAGCTCTCGGCGAGACCTTCGGTGATATCTTCGTTATGAACATGCGTTGCTACACCGACGGTTACACCTACTCCGCAGATAACTACATTATCTTCGACGAGATCGTATTCGTAAAATAATACTTAAATATCCCTCGGCTGAAAATCAGCCGAGGGATATTTTTATTTGTACTCTTCGCGCGATGCGCGAAGTTAAGATCCGCCAAAGCCCGACAGTTAGCTCTAATCTTTCATTTTTTCCTTTTGAAGGATTGACTTTTTTATTTATATATGGTATAATTATTTATTAATGAATTAAAAACTCAAACGGAGATGAAAAATTATGCTTGATTTAAAGTTTGTCAGAGAAAATCCCGAGATCGTAAAGCAGAATATGCGCAATAAATTCCAGGACCACAAGCTCGGTCTTGTTGACGAGGTCATCGCCCTCGACGCGGAAAACCGCCGCATCATCAGCGAAGCAAACGACCTCCGCGCCGAGAAGAACCGTCTCTCCAAGCAGATCGGTATGCTTATGGCACAGAAAAAGATCGAAGAAGCTAACGAGACCAAGAGAAAGGTCGCCGAGAGCGCACAGAGACTTGCAGAGCTTGAGGCACTTGAGCCCGAATACGAGGAAAAGATCAAGAAGATCATGATGTCGATCCCGAACATCATCGACCCGAGCGTCCCGATCGGTAAGGACGACAGCGAAAACGTTGAGGTTCAGCGTTACGGCGAACCCATCACCCCCGATTTTGAGGTTCCCTACCACTCGGATATCTTCGAGCGCTTTGACGGTATCGACCTCGACGCCGCACGCCGCGTTGCGGGCAACGGCTTCTACTACCTCATGGGCGACATCGCACGTCTCCATTCCGCAGTTATCTCCTACGCGCGCGACTTCATGATCGACCGCGGATTCACATACTGCATCCCTCCCTTCATGATCCGTTCCGACGTCGTAACCGGCGTTATGTCCTTCGCCGAGATGGACGCTATGATGTACAAGATCGAGGGCGAGGACCTCTACCTCATCGGTACCTCCGAGCACTCCATGATCGGTAAGTTCATCGACACCATCAACCCCGAGGAGTCTCTTCCCTACACCCTCACCAGCTACTCCCCCTGCTTCCGCAAGGAAAAGGGCGCGCACGGTATTGAGGAGAGAGGCGTTTACCGTATCCATCAGTTCGAAAAGCAGGAAATGATCGTTGTCTGCCGCCCCGAGGAGAGCCCCATGTGGTTTAATAAGCTCTGGCAGAACACCGTTGACCTCTTCCGCTCGCTCGATATCCCCGTTCGTACTCTCGAGTGCTGCTCGGGCGACCTCGCCGATCTCAAGGTCAAGTCGATCGACGTTGAGGCTTGGTCCCCCAGACAGCAGAAGTATTTTGAGGTCGGCTCTTGCTCGAACCTCGGCGACGCTCAGGCACGCCGTCTCAAGATCCGCGTAAACTCGAAGGAAAAGGGCAAGTACTTTGCTCACACCCTCAACAACACCGTCGTAGCACCTCCCAGAATGCTCATCGCCTTCTGCGAGAACAATCTCTGCGCAGACGGATCCGTCAAGATCCCCGAAGCACTCCGTCCCTACATGGGCGGCGTAGAAAAGATCGTTCCCAAGAAATAATCAAATAAAAAAATAAGCTTTTCGCCGAGGCGAAAAGCTTATTTTTTTATTTTCTTTTCTCAAGGAAGGAATCGGGGAAAACCAAATCTTCTTCGTATCCCTCGACACATTTGAATACCATATCATCTTCAAATTCGTACCCCATATGATCGTTTTTGTAATATTCTTTATCGGTAACTCTGATGCTTTCCCCATCATACTCAAGATAGATATTTCTGAAGCTCAAGCCGAAGTGCAAAGATATTATATTTCCATTAATATTGTAACCGCCGATCAGAACGCTGCCCTTGCCAAGCCTCGAATCGGTATATTTCACACTCTTTTCCCATCTGTCAAACTCGAGGGTAATAACTCTCGTAAAATACATTCCTCCCTTCCAGGTAAGAACCATCTTGCCGTCCGGTCTGAGCGCCTCAAGCTCCTCGGTAGGAAACAGCTTGGTATTCTTTTCGCCGTCAATATAACTAATCGTCAGATTCGGTCTTATGGACTCGGGATCATACTCGCTCGTTGTTAGTATCAATGGATACATATATGTGGGTTCACCGAAACTACGATACGTCACTGCATTTTTCAGATTGTCTCTCAGAGTACTGATATACTTCTCACTATCGGTCAATTCACCGCCATCCATAAGGATACCGTATAAGCGGGTATATTGTGAACCGATAAGATTACTCGTTAAGCAAAAACCTTCGGTTCCGGTATCATGGATTCGGAGTCTGTCGAGAATTATCGTCTCTATGCCGCAGATGATCGAGTTGTAAGTCTCCACAGCCGAAAGATAGCTCTTACATTCAGAATAATCGCCGTGATAGGGGATTATTTCACTGTATCCGACCGATGAAGATACCTCGCATCTGTCATATTTTTTAGTAACAAGCTTGATATCGTAATCAAGAGGGCCTGCCGGTTCGGGATGTACATGCTCCGAAAAATCGGTAACGATTATCTTGTCATAATCAAAATACATCCTTATCGAGTCGTTGACGATAAAGGCGATCTCCTCATAAGTAAGCGAACGGCGTTCGCCCTTCTCGCGCAGACTGAGCGATTCCGCGATCTGCTCCTCGGTAAAAAGACGGTATATTTTCTCGCCGTTCTCGCCGGTCTCTTCCCTGCCGTAAGCGCCGAATTTTTTCTGCAGCTCCGATTGAGCCGTGGGCGTCTCCTCAATTACGCTCGGCAGACTCATTTCATCGGGATTATATTCCTTTGTTTCCTCGGGCGCTTCGGACAAAAAATGCATACACCCTAAAAGAACAATCACCGACGCGATCACGAGGGACGCGGCGATTATGATAATTTTCTTGGAATTTTTCATTGTTCTCTCCTTTCATTCCAAGCGGTCGGCTCATGCGCATGGCAGAAAGAGGTATTTTCTTGCCGCCGACCGCTTTTGTACCCGTATTATACAACGCAGGAGTCATCAACTTGTTTTAGGGTTGTCATCAAGTTGTAAAATCCAAAATTATTTTCGTTCCATCGCCGATTTTCGATTCAAAGCGCATCCGTGCGCCGTGGATATCCGCAATATTTTTGCAAAGCGCAAGCCCGAGACCCGCGCCGCCCTCGGCACGCGAACGCGATTTATCGGTGCGGTAGAAGGGCTCGGTGATATGCAAAAGCTGTTCAGCGGTCATTCCCTTGCCGTTGTCCTCAACAGAAACAGTATTATCCTTGCATTTCAGAACGACCCGACCGCCCTCGGCGCAAGCCTTGATGGCGTTCTCGGTGAGATTGTAAAACAGCATCGAAAGCAGCACCGAATTACCCTGAACAACGGTTTTATCGGTCTCGCAAGCTATTTCGACGCCCTTTTCACGCGCTTTCGCACCAAGACGCTCACGGGTATCGAGAAGGATCTCCGAAATCTCGGTCTCCTTCATTTCCGGAGGATTTCCGCGGATGTAGGCATCGTCAAGGAGTATCTCGGATATCTTCGCCAGTCTTTCCGCCTCCGATATGATATATTTCGCCGCGATTATGCGCTGTTCCTCGCTTGCCGCCGCACGTTCGAGATATTCGGCGTAGCCTCGGATGCTCGTGAGCGGAGTTCTGAGCTCGTGCGCCATATTGTCAACAAGCATCTGCTTCTTTTCCGCATCAGCCTCAAGCGCCTCCATTTGTCCGTTGATCGTCGCAAGCATACTGTTAAAACTCGCACCGAGCAGAGAGAATTCATCGCGTCCGCTCTCATCCGCGCTGACTGAAAAATCTCCGCCGCGGATCTTTTCGGTCGTTTTACGCAAGCGGTCGAGCGGGAGAGAAAGTCTGCGCAGCACGATATAAAGCCCCAATGCAAGCAATATGGAAACACCGAGAGCCGTCACCGTATAGATCAGCGTCAGAGAGCGGAATTCCTCGTCAAGACTTTCTGCGTTCTTTTCAAACACCATAGCGTAACCGCCCGCATCCGAGCAGATAACGATATAGCGCACACCGTCGCGCTCGGTCTGTAAAAGGGTATCTTCCTTTATTTCATAATCCTCGGAGATATTCGAACAGACCGTCTCTCCATCCTTAAGGAAAGCCAGGCGGATACCTTTTGGCGAATAATAAGCGCAGTACGTCTGCATAAGAAGCTCACGGCTCTGCATTTTGCCCGAAGAATCAAGATCCTCAATATCGCGCTCAAAGGAAGACGCAATATAGTATTGCTCCGCGCCGGCCGTCTCCTCAGCCGCCGCAACGCTTTTTCTGTAGGTGAAATAGGTCAGAGAAAGAATGCCCGCGTTGAGGCAAATAAGAAAGATCATTAAGGTTAAAATATAAGTTTTCTGCCAGAATCTCATTTTATCTCAAGCCTGTATCCCGTTTTGTAGACTGTCTTCAGCCGCTCGGCGATCCCGAGCTTCTGCCTCAGCTTCTGTATGTGAACGTCGACCGTCCGCGTGTCGCCCTCGTAGTCAAAATCCCAGACGAGCTCGATCAGCTTCTCACGCGAGAGCGCAAGGTTGCGGTTGTTTATAAGCGCCGAGAGCAAATCGAACTCTTTGGGTTTGAGGCTGACCTCATCGCTGCCTTTGAACACGCGCCTTGTGTCAAATTCCACGCGGATGCCGTCAAACTCAAAGTAAGTGACCTCGCCCTTCGTACGGCGAAGCACGGCCTTGACCCTCTCAACAAGCTCAAGTATCTCAAATGGCTTGACAATATAATCGTCAGCTCCGAGCTTAAGCCCGCGTAGTCTGTCGTCAACCGAGGCGCGCGCGGTCACAAAGATCACGGGCGTGTCGATCTTGCAGATTATTTCAAATCCCGAAAGCCGCGGGAGCATAACGTCAAGTATCACGAGATCGTATTTTCCCGAAAGCGCGCTCTCAAGCGCAGATTCACCGTCAAACACCTGCTCACATTCATGACCTACAAGCGAAAGGTTAAGCCTTATGAGATCGTTTATCGCGCGCTCGTCCTCTGCTATCAAAATTTTTGCCATATTGATCCTCCCCCCGAGGCTGTTTGATATTATTATACCAAAGACTTGTTATCAACTTGTAAACAAAAAAGCTGCCCGAAGGCAGCTTTGAGTGGAATCAATTGTTTATGGAATCTTTAAGAGCCTTACCTGCCTTGAAAGCGGGAGCCTTCGAAGCCGCTACGGTTACGGTCTCGCCGGTGCGAGGATTCTTCGCAACTCTTTCGGGACGCTCGCGGACCTCAAAAGTACCGAAACCGGTAACCTGAACCTTCTCGCCTGCCTTAAGGGTCTCAACAATAGATGCAAAAAGTGCATCGTAAACTGCCTCTGTATCCTTCTTGCTGACGCCCGCCTTTTCTGCGATAACGCCGATAAATTCTTTCTTAGTCATGGTTTTATATCCCTCCAAATAATAATTGTCGACCTATTTTTTCTTTCTCCGTCGATAGTATATGCATTATAGCACAGAATTACTCTTTTGTCAATAAATTATGGACAAAAAATGTCAAAATAAATGTAAATTTATTAGCGTAATGGTCATTTTACACTATTTTTCAGCCAATCAATTGTGCAAATTGCACAGCTTTCTTGTAAATTAGCTCAAAACCACTCTCAATAGTCAGATCGTTATAGATATCGTGGGTGTTTCTTCCGGGCTTTGATGCAAGAGTCAGCTCAAAAGTCAGCTCACCTGCGTAGTTTATGCGCTTGAGACGGTCGGCGATTCCCTGCCAATCGGCAATTCCGTCAAAGGGGAAAAGATGTGCGTCATCAAGCCAAGTGATTACGTTCGGATCGGTCTGACCGAGGTTGTCATTGAGGTGGGTGCAGATCAGCTTGTCACCAAAAAGCGCGGGAACGTCCATTGATCCGTTATAGCACATCTCGTGACCCGTATCCCAACAATAACCGACAGCGGGCGAAGAACCGAGCTCTGCGATGATCTTTTC
>JAZSMP010000158.1:0-3557 GCA_045535915.1 Eubacteriales bacterium
CGGATTCTTAAGGCAGAGCCTTAAGTCGAGCTCCGCAGAGCTCGAAACTCTCCTTGTGCTTCAAAATGGCGGCGTTCCCGCCGACATTTTGGAAGGAGTAAAACCTCCCCTCTGCGGGAGGTTTTCGCTCCTTCACCTCCCCGCGGCTTTGCCGCGCGTTTTTTCTATAGTGATTCATTTCTCCTGCGGGTTTGATACAGGTAATTATATACGCGGACAGAGTCTTCGCCGATGTCCTTATAATTTTGCAACTGTCCAAAGGTACCCATCACCCCGCCCCTCTTCCCGTAAACCGGGAAGAGGGAGCACGAGAGCGCAAACTTCGTTATTCAGCTTTCTGAATATCGTTAATTAAGGGATCGGTGCCCAAATGGTACGCTTTAATATTATGTTATTTAGGATGTAGAATTATTGAGTTTGAACTAAAAACTTCCCCTTCCCGGTTTACGGGAAGGGGAGCGAGGGGATGGGCACCGAATTAAAATATGCAAATTTATAGGATATCGTCCAAATCTCTATAGTCGCGCGAAATTTTAGCACTTTCTGCCGAAAAATAAAGTTTTGAAAGCTGTTTAGGGCATAGACGCATACTCCTTGAGCCTCTTTATTACCGCAACGTAACGGGGATCAGAGCGGATCTCGTCAAAATCTTTATCGGTAGTAAGCCAATCGAGGTACCATTGCGTCAGATTTCCGTCTTCTTCGGGGATAAGTCCGCCGGTAGGACGTCCGCGCAGGGGCAGAGAAGTGTAAACACCATCATCTGTGCAGAGGTCGCTCTTGATGGCAAAGTCAATTCCCTTGTCAAGCCAATAGAAGAATTTATCATAGTCCTTTTCATTCAAATAAGCATTTGCAAGGAAAGCGCAGGTCTGGTATCCTTCCTGAGCTCTCGTTTGAAAATCTCCGTCGGGATAGATCAGATCAAGGAGATCTATTTCTGTCTGCAAGATCTTTTTGCGTTCATCTGCAGAATAGATCAGGTTACCTTCATCCTGCTTTGCGTATGCGATGTTTCTCAGCAACACAAGGATATCACACACGCAGAAATCAAGATATTCCTGCATTTCACGATATCCCTTGTCGCCCTCCCAACGATAGAGCATAAAGCTTTCATAGGTGTGATTTGCTCGCGGCATCTGCTCGGTAAGCTTCATCATTTCTTCCTTTTTGTCGGCATAACCGTAGGCACACGCGAGGGCGTCGATTGCCTTGTAGCGCAGATGCGTGTCGGTGCATTCGTCGAGAATGCGATTGCAGAGCACGAATACCTCTTCGTAGTCCTTAATTCCCTTGCGCGAGTGTACGTTGATTATTGCTTCGGCGAGTTCATACATTATCTCATACGACTTGGGAAATTTGCGGTTAGCCTCGCGGAGTATCTCGACACTCTCGGCAAATTTGCCCGCAAAGGTGCTTTTTTGCGCTTTGTCGAGATACTCTCGAATCTGTTCGTTGGTCTTTTCGATGTCGATCCCGAGCAGGGTGTCCGAGCTTACGTCAAAGATATGGCAGAGCGCAGGAATCTGTGAGATATCGGGCGAGGTGCGATCGCATTCCCATTGGGAAACTGCGCGTGATGTGATGCCGAGGTATTCGGCGAGCTGTTCTTGTGTTATATCCTTCTCGCGGCGAAGGCGTTTAATTGTTGTTCCGATAGACATTGTATTGTCCTCCAAAAAGTAATCAAAAGCGCTTTTGTACCTATATTATATCACTTATTCGCGAAAAATCAACGAACTGTTTACTGATACAAAGCATAGTCAAACTTTGATTTTCAAAGATATTATAGCATAAATGCACATGAAAAACAAGAAACAACGCGCACTTTCATCCCGAAAGTGCGCGTTGTTTTATATATTTTTGTTTCCAATATGCTTCTTTATCGCCTCAAATGACTCGTGGCTTATGACGTGCTCGATCTTGCAGGCGTCCTCGGTCGCGGTTTCCGGATCGACCCCGAGGGAGACAAGCATATTTGTCAGTATCGTGTGTCGCTCGTAGAGGCTTTCGGCGGTTTTTGTGCCTTTTTCGGTCAGCGTGATAAATCCCGAACGGTCAACGGTGATATATTCGCCCGCCTTGAGAATGCCGATAGCGCGGCTGACGCTCGGCTTCGAGTATCCCATACTCTCTGCGACGTCGATCGAACGCACAGAGGTTGATTTTCTGGTCAGTACGTATATCGTTTCAAGATACATTTCACCCGATTCGGCAAGTCCCATTTTGATCGCTCCTTTGTAATTATTATAATATAATAATAGCACATTTACGGCTAAAATGCAAGGGGATTGAGGAAAAAACTATTGACTTTTATTTGGAATTATGATATTATTATAATGAAATACTATGCTGCGGATGAAAAATGGCTGGACTTTATTTGTGCCAATCGGCAGAAAAAATATACCGGAGATTATGACATCGTAATCGGACCTGTTGCGGACGACAGAGTATACCGTGTCGTTGTTGAATACGAAAACGGTGACGTTGATAAGGAAACCGCACTAAAGAAATTGAAAACCGAGCAGTTATGCGATCAGATACTTTTTCATACCGAAAAATCACTCAAGTATTTGAAATATGCAGGAACGGAGGCAGTATAAAAATGAATGAACGCAGTTTTGAAACTCTTCTTTACAGTATTACCGCCAATGCAGTACAAAAAATAATGGAAATAAACAATTGGACAGAAAACGAAACAATGGAAAGATTTACTCAATCCAAATTATACGCATTTCTGGAAAGAGAAGAAACAAAAGTTTGGCAATACAGTTCGTTGATGCTCGCCGAGCTTTTTAATGACGAGCGATCCGGTTGTCTGTCTTTCCCGGAGGTATAAAATGAGTAAGACTTTGGAATTCAAGGCGTTTTGCTTTGAAGCATACCGAGCAGAAAAAAAGCTTACTGGGCGCGAAGCAATGGAGTTGTTTAAAAAATACGGCATTCTCGATTATCTTGAAACGTGCTATAATGTTCTTCACACGACAGGACGAGATTATATTATTGAAGATATCGATCTTTTTATCTCAGCAAGACAAAGTGCATAAAACGCCATCCGCAGAAGATTTTCTGCGGATTTTTCGTGTCTTTATCAGCGCATTTTACATTTCCCCTTGACTTTTTTTGCAATTTGTGGTATCATTATAACGTATGTAAAAATCCAACCAAATCTCGAAAGGGTTAAGAAATGAAAAGAACATTTATTGCAGACGTCAAGGCGGGCGAGAAGGTTAAGATCGCCGGTTTTGTTGAAAATTGCCGCAACAAGAAAGCACGCGCATTCCTCGTTATCCGTGATATCACGGGTAAGGTTCAGGTCTACGTTGAGAAGGAAGGCAATGATGAGCTTGCCGCTGTCGTAGATCAGCTCACCATCGACTCTGTCGTAACCATCGAGGGCGAATGCATCGCAAACGAATACGTTAAAATGGGCGGTAAGGAAATTATTCCCACCTCTATCCGCATCGAATCCATCGCCGACGCGCTCCCCATCAAGGAGGATTCCGCAATCGACTCGCGTCTCGATTACCGTTGGGTAGACCTCCGTACCGAGCGCA
>JAZSMP010000226.1:0-6114 GCA_045535915.1 Eubacteriales bacterium
CAGAATTCCGCGATCAGCCGGAAAAGCACGGGCAAAGAATTTGACACAAATGCGCTTGCCGAGCTTTTTCTGACGGTTGCGGAAAGCGGAGTTGAATGTCTCGATCTCGTCACGCCGACGCACTTTACTCCCACAGTCTCAGCGGCGCTTGCTCTTATCAAGGACAGGCTCAGCGTCCCCGTAGTATGGAACAGCGGAGGCTACGAAAGCCTCGAAAGTCTCGCACTTTTACGCGGACTCGTCGATATCTATCTCCCCGACTTCAAGTATTATTCATCAGATCTTTCGGCAAAATACTCGCATGCCGCCGACTACCGCGAGCGCGCCGAGAAAGCGCTCCTCTTTATGTATGATATGCTCGGAGCTCCCGAATTTGACGAAAAAGGCAGGATGCTGCGCGGCATCATCGTGCGCCATCTCGTTCTGCCGGGTCAGCGCAAGGATTCGATCGCCGTCCTTCGCCGTCTTGCCGAAATACTGCCCGTCAAGGACATCCGTCTCAGCCTTATGAGCCAATACACGCCCGATTTTTACCTCGGAGACGATAAAAATCTCCGCCGAAGACTGACGACCTTTGAATACGAGAGTGTTCTCTCCGAAGCACTGCGCCTCGGCTTTGACGGGTATATGCAGTCACAGTCGTCGGCATCGGCAAACTACACGCCCGAATTTTCGGACACCTTTTCTATCGATTTGACTTG
This sequence comes from Eubacteriales bacterium, assembly GCA_045535915.1. Lineage (GTDB taxonomy): Bacteria > Bacillota > Clostridia > Oscillospirales > CAG-272 > CAG-390. The sequence continues at coordinate 702 of JAZSMP010000226.1, forward strand.
ACAAAAGCATAAATATATATTATAATTACAACAGTATATTTTTCCGAATACGGAGGTAAATAATATGTCACAAAGCAGAGTTATCGTCTTCTCCTGCGACGCAATGGTCTACGAGGATATCAAATATCTTCTGAAGACCAGTCCCCGATTCGCAGAGCTTTTCGCGAAGGGCTCGATGGTCAAGCGCACCCGCACCATCTATCCCTCGGTAACCTATCCCTGCCACACTTCGATGTCGACAGGCTGCTACCCGAATAAGCACGGCGTTACAAACAACAACGTCTTTATGCCCGGCGTGACCAAGAACGTACCCTGGACCTGGTTTGCCGACAATATCAAGTGCCCCGATATCTTCACGGCGGCAAAGAAGGCGGGCCTCACCACAGCCTGCGTCTTCTGGCCGGTAACCGCAGGACACGAATACATAGACTACAACTTCCCCGAGTACTGGCCTCAGTCCCCCGAGGACACCAAAGAGGAAGCTTTTCTCCGCGCGGGCACAACTCCCGAGCTCTACCGCGAGTGTATAGCTCCCCACATTGAAAAGGTAAAGATCAGAACGCATCCCGACACCGACGAGCTCCTTGTCCGTGTCACCTGCGATATGATCGAAAAATACAAGCCCCACCTACTCCTTCTCCACACCGGTGACGTTGACAGCTACCGCCACGGCACGGGTCTCTTCACCGAGAAGGTCACAAAGGGTGTAAACGACACCGAACGCTGGTTCTTTGAGATCATCGAGGCGACCAAGAAGGCGGGAACCTTTGAGGAGACCAACTTCTTCCTCATCTCCGACCACGGACAGCTCGAGATCGTCCGCAACCTCAAGCCGAACGTAGTCTTCGCCGACCACGGACTTATCGAGACAAACGAGGACGGAAGCCTCAAGTCCTGGAAGGCTTACTGCCACTCCACAGGTCTCTCGGCGCAGATCAGACTCGCCGATCCCACCGACCGCGAAACCTGGCAGAAGACCTACGACCTTCTCAAGTGGATGCGTGACGAAGGCATCTACGGCATCAGCGAGGTCTACACGACAGAGGAGATCAACGAAAAGGAACACCTTTCGGGCGAATTCTCCTTCGTTATCGAGTCGGACGGCTACACCTCCTTTGCCGAGGATTGGAAGCGCCCGATGGTAAAGCAGCTTGACCTTTCCGACTACCGCTACGGCAAGGCGACCCACGGTCACAACCCCGACAAGGGTCCCCAGCCCATCTTCTTCGGCTTCGGCAAGGATATCAAGGAGGGCGTCATCATTGAGCGCAGACCTACCGTTGACGAAGCTCCCACATACGCGAAGATCCTCGGCGTTGAAATGCCCGGAGTTGACGGCACACCCATTGATGAAATGCTGTCAATATAATTGACAGCATTTCAGTGAAATATTTCGCTTTCAGCGAAAGGTTAAGGTAGAAATTTGCCGGTGGCAAATTTCATTATTAATAAAATTATTTACAGGAGAACTATTATTATGCTTAAAGTTGGTGTACAGACGGGCGGTTGGTACGATCACGACAACGCTCTCGCTTCCTTTGAATATATCAAATCCTGCGGCTTTGAAGCCGTTGACTACAATATCGACATTTACCTCAGACCCGATCCCATGGCAAAGTCGGGCGAGATCACGCCCACTCTCTTTGATAAGCCGATCGGGGAGCTCCTCGAATGGGTCAAGCCCCTCAAGGACGCAAGCGAGCAGACGGGTGTTGAGATCGCTCAGATGCACGCGCCCTTCCCGTGCTGGTATCCCGAAAAGGACGATCTCAACGCGTATATCGTAATGGCGCTTGACAAGTGCTTTGCAATTGCGGAATACATTAACTGCCCCGCAGTTGTAGTGCACCCCACCATTCTTTCGGAAAGAGATGCCGAATGGGAAGAAAACCTCAATTTCTACCGCGGACTCATTCCCTATATCAAGAAGTATAAGGGCGTCAAGATCTGCCTTGAGAACATCTTCGGACGCCACGGCTCGCGCTTCGTCGAGGGCAGACTCTCCAATCCTTACGACGCCGCAAGAATGATAGACGTTCTCAACGAGGAGGCGGGCGGCGATTACTTCGGCTTCTGCCTTGACGTCGGTCACGCAAACCTCTGCCATCTTGACGTCAAGAACTACCTCAAGATCATGGGCAAGAGAATGACTATTTTCCACATCCACGATAACAACGCGATGGACGATCTCCATATGATCCCCTATTCCTACCTCACCAACGGTAAGACGCACGTCTGCGACTGGAACCGCTTCGTCGAGGGCGTCAAGGAGATCGGATTTGAGGGCACTCTCGCCTTCGAGACCTTCCGTATCTTCTCGGCATATCCTCAGCCCGCGCACACTTCCGCGCTGAAGCTCATCTCGGATATCGGACACTATTGGGTTGACCTTATTGAGAAAAAATAAATAATGAAAAACGGCTGTCTCTCCGGAGATAGCCGCGTTTTAAGTGCAGAATGCAGAGTGCAGAGTGCAGAATTAAGGTAACTTTTCTCGCAAGCTCGAAAAGTATTTTTTAAATGATTTCCGAGCAAAGTGAGGAAATCTTCCATAACTCTGCACTCTGCACTCTTAACTCTGCACTTAAAAAAGCAGGACCGCCCATTTTGTGGGCAGTCCTTTTTCATTAAACAAATAAAGCAAAAGAGTTGTAATTAAGAGAGCACGCTCTGTGTGCAGAGAGCGACTATGTAAGACATAAGGCCTGCGGCGGTAGGCGAGGATATCCACGCGATACCGATCTTGCCGAGGACCTTGAAGTTTACGTTCTTGGGACCCTTTACAAGTCCTGCGCCGATAACGGCACCGACGACCGCCTGAGAAGTCGATACGGGAATACCGAGAAGTATCTTCATAACGGTTATAGCAAGTGCACTGGAAAGGATAACAAGGAATCCGTCGATCTGGCTGATATTAGCGATCGAGCCGCCAACGGTCATCATAACCTTCTTTGAGTAGGTCAGAACGCCGACTGCGATAGCTACACCGCCCAGTATTGCGGTAAAGCGCGCATTTGTGAGGATATTCGCGCCTACACCGAAGCTGTCGTAGTAGAAAGCGGTAACCGATGCCGAGGAGTTGATACCGATAGTGTATGCGGAATATGCACCCGCAACGATATAGCCGATCTTGATGACCTTATCGTAGCTCTTGAGCGACTCGACCTTTGCCTCGAAGAACTTCTTGAAGACGAATACGATAACGAATGCGATAACAGCTGCGCCGAGGGGGTTGAGCAACCATGTGCTGGCAAACTTACCGATCTCCTTGAGGTTTGTACTGAGCACCTCGGGATTCGAATAGTCGGCATGGAAGAGACCCCAACCGATTATAGCACCCGTAACAGCCTGGTTTGCCGATACGGGGAACTTGAGATAGCTCATTACAAATACTGTCAGAGCCGCGCAGATAAAGATTATCGCGGCTTTGAAAGCGGATTTGTTGCGGAGAGTCTTGAGAGCGGCTTTATCAACGTTCTCGGTAGACTTTACAACGTATTCCATAACAGGATTTCCATCTTTATCCTTAACAACCTCGCCGTTCTTATCGAGCTTTTCGACAAGTTCGAGATCAACGCCAACGTTTTCTATATCCTGAGCGTCAGCCGAGACCTCGTTATTGGTAGAAATACTGGAAAGCTTATCAATGTCGTCCGCGCCCTGAAGAATGGAACCGAGGATGACCATTGTTGCGATGATGATGATGGAAGTTCTGTATTTTACAACTCTTGTTGCCACTGCCGTACCGAAAGCGTTGGCAGCGTCATTCGTTCCGAGCGACCAGCCCATGAAAAGGCCGGCAAAAAGCAACAAATATATCATTTTTCTTTACTTTAACCCCTCGTATCAGACGATTCTGTTGATCAGCATGATCTGAATCTGGTCGGCGATGTTCTCGATGATATCGGAGATATCGCAGAGGATGTCAAGGAAGCTTACAGCCTGGAGCTTCTGGGAAAGAGCGAGTCCTTCCATATCGAAGATCTGCTGATAAGTTGTCTCTTCGATTGCGTCAACCTGCGACTCGAGACCGCGGATGTCGTCAAGGATAGCGTGGTTCTTGAGAAGAGTGTTGAACTTACCGAAGAGCTGGCTTACCGAGCTCTTGAGAAGCTCGAACTGCTTCTTGGTGATCTCAACGATCTCAAGAATGGGCGCATTGCACGCCTCGGGGAAGAAGAATCTCTGGTAAACCATGAGCTTTGCAACGTCCTCGCACTTGTTTGCGATCTTGTCACAGCTTGTAGCTATAGAGATAAGATCGGAACGGGTGGAGGGAAGGAAGGGACCGTCAAGTCCTTCGATCATGGTGCGGAGAGATACGTCCGCGATGTGCTCCTTCTCGCGTACTGTCTTGCAGAGCGCGCGAAGAGGCTCGATGCTCGCGCCCTCAGCGGTTGCGGCAGCGATGAAGCCCTCAAGGGCTACCAGGGTGTTCTCGACATCGGTGAGCTGATCCATGATCAGGCCGTGAATGTCATTGTTCTTGTTTTTGTTAAGCATTTTATGCTCCTCCTTTTGATGTCTGTCCCCGCGGGACCCCCTTGGGAACATACGGTTTCGTCATCGGTGAACGCCGATGCAATTTGGAAAAAATTTATCCACTATTATTGTATAACAAAATTGACGCTTTGTCAACACTTGGAGCGAAAAAGTAACAAATAAATCTTATATTTCTTTATTTAAGCATCCCTGCGTCGCCCCCTCGGCGTACATCAGCTTGTCAATGTCATTGAGAATGGCAATTTTGCGGCGGCTGTATTCGGGAGCTAAGAGATCGTCCGCGATACCGTCACCCGTAAGACGGCAGATCACCGTCTCGGGAGGCAAGAGCTTCAACGCTTCAACCACAAGCGAAATATACCTTTCACGTTCAAGCGGGATATACTCTCCGCGCAGATATTCGTCGCCGAGCGGAGTACCTTTAATGACGTGCAGAAGATGTATCTTGACCTGCTCCGGGTGCAGACGCGCGACCTCGCGGACTGTGTTGAGCATGTCTTCGTCGCTCTCATCGGGCAGACCGAAGATGATATGAATACACACCTCCGTCTTCGGAACGAGCCTGCGAAGCCGCTCGTATCCCTCTCTGAAATCAGCCATCGTATGCCCGCGGCATATCCGCTCGGCGGTCTTATCGGACGAGCTTTGCAATCCCAGCTCGACCGTCAGCGGTATCCTTTTCGACACCTCGCGAAGAAGCAGACAAACATCCTCGCCGAGGCAATCGGCGCGTGTGGCTATGCTGATACCGCAAAGATTCGGAAACGTCAGTATCTCCTCATACATGCCTCTGAGAACGTCCTCAGGCGCGTATGTGTTGGTGTGCGCCTGAAGGTAGGCAATGCACTTCTCCGTTGACCATTTCGACGAGAGCTTTGCCCTTCCCTCGTCATATTGCGCGCGGAGAGAG
>JAZSMP010000288.1:0-17885 GCA_045535915.1 Eubacteriales bacterium
GTTGTCAATGACCTTACCGTTCGCATCAACAGTAGCGCCTTCGTCAAAATTAATACCATAGTGAGCAAGGGTCTTGATAAGATTTTCAGCCGCGCCGGGTATTTCTCTTTTGGCGTCAGTATCTTCGATGCGAAGGAAGAATACACCGCCCGACTGATGTGCGAGACGCTCGTCGACCATTGTCTGATATACGCCGCCAAGGTGTACGTATCCTGTGGGGCTGGGAGCAAAACGTGTCACCTTTGCTCCTTCGGGAAGATTGCGCTGAGGATATCTTTCCTCAAGCTCCTCCGGAGTTGCAGTTACGTTAGGGAACAGAAGTTCTGATAGAAGCTTGTAGTCCATTTTTGTTTTCCTTTATATTCTCAAAAATTATTTTTTCTTATTGCGCGAATGATGTCGGCGTCCGAGAGTGCACAGGATGCGCCGTGTCCCGGATGAATTATTGGATCCTTCTTAATATCTGCAAGTTTTTTGAGAGACGAGAATAGGATCCGAGCATTACCTCCGGGAAGATCGTACCTTCCGTAACCGTGAGAAAACAGCGTATCTCCGCATACTATAAACTCATCGCAGTCGAAGCAAACCGAACCGGGCGTGTGTCCCGGAGTGGAGATAACGGTAATCTCTTCGTTGTCCAAGCGGATCTTATCTCTGTCATTCAAGCCGTGAACTTCACTCGATACACAAATGTCAAGTCCGAAGAAATTCGAAGCGTTGACGGAAGCATCAGTTGGCATTTTTATATCAGATTTGTGGATCAGAACCTCGGCGCCCGTAGCATCTGCGAGAACGTCAAGGCTCATTATGTGATCAAAATGACCATGCGTGAGAAGTATATATTTGATAGCCGAATTGCCTGCCGCCTTGAAGATTGAATCTAAATCAGCTGAAGGATCAATTACAGCCGATTCGTTATTTGAGGTCAGTATATAAGTGTTGGATGCAAAACCCATACCGCTCAGCTTTATGATATCCAAAAATACCCACCTCGCAATACATAGATATAATATTATATCATATTATTTTGATTTTGTCTATAGAAATAAACAAAAAAGCTCCGCAAGCGGAGCAAAAACATCGCTTGCGGAGAATACATTAAGAATCAATTACTTAAAAAGAGCTTTGTTAAGCTTTACAAGAGTCTTATCGAGAGTTCTTATAGCCTGCTGAGCGATAGAACCCCAAGGCTGATTCTTCTGAACTGCGGTTCTGAAAGTGCCCTGACCGATAAGGTCGCTGGAGAAGATACGGCCGATATCGTAAGTAATGTTAGCTCTGATGATATCGTACATACGTCCGGAGACGGGATCGTCAACGTATCTGGTCTTGAGCGAGAGCTCGAAGACTGCGGGAGTGACCTTGCGATAACCTTCGGAAGCAAAGCACTCGATGAATGCGGATGCCATAGCGGGATCTGCTATATCAGCTGCAATAGCGTAGAGGGTGAAGGGGTTACCCATAACGGTGATGTATTTTTCCTGATCCACGTCATACTTGGGGCAGGGAAGGATCACGAACTTGGTCTCGCCGTAGTCAGCAGCAAGAGTTCTGTGAGATACACGCGCACGGTCCATCATGAAGAGAGAACGTCCCTGACCGAAGGCTCTCTGATGGTAAACGACAGAATCACCCTTGGAGTCAAGAGTATAAATACCGTACTCGCTATTGAGGAAGTTGCAAAGCTTGCTGAGTGTGTTTGCTACACGCTCGCTGGTGAAGGTCTCGGACGAAACGATCTCACCGTCAGCATTACGCTCACAGATGGAAGCACCGCATCCGTAGAACCAGGGGTCAACGTGGATACCCGCAGTGATGTAACCGAAGGTGTCACCTGTTTCTTTTTCGCAGTTCTTGACACCGTCGCCGTCGTCTTCATATACACCCTGACAAAGCTCAAAGAACTTGTCATAAGTCCATTCGTTCGATTCGACAAGAAGCTGAGGATTATCAATGCCGTATTTATCAAGAAGGTCGGTGTTTGCGTAGCAAACGTACATCATCTCAAGAGCGTTACGGGAGATATCACCGGAAGCAAAATAGAGAGCATCGCCGAAGGTTGCCTGCTCAAGAAGGAGTTCACTCCACCAAGGCTGTGTGAAATCCTGATATTCGCAAGCATCGTCAAGCATATTGTAGAGGTATCCGTTTGAAGCCGCCTTAGCCTGTGAAAGTGAGTAACCTGCAATAATGTCGAACTCTCTTGCGTTGATGGAAACACTGTTGTTGATATAAGAGTTCCATGCGGCGACATTATCAGCGTCACCGTCAACGTCACGGTTAAAGTTTAGGGTTACACCGAGTCTATCTTCGACTTTGGTGTTTCTGTCGTAAAGAGACTGCTCAACGATATCGCCGCTGAGATCTTCATAAGCAATGTTGAACTCTTCGTGTTCAACGTCATGCCATGCGAGAATGTTGATCTCTGCATCGAAGTTGAGTTCGGGAAGATTGTCGAGCAAGTAGCCTTCAGCGTCTGTGTTTGATGTGGTTTCGGCATCGACAGAGGGGGCTGCAGTTCCGTTATTTGCTGCAGGCTCGGTTGTGTCTGTACCATCGCTTGTGTTTGCACAAGAAGCAAATACTGCAAGCATCATGATCGATACCATCAGTAATGCAACCAGGCGAAGAATGGTGGAATTCTTTTTCATGGGTATACATCCTTTCATGTATAATTTTAATTAATTATAACATATTTTAGATTTCTTGTCAATAACTTTTATGCACTTTGGGAGAATTTGAGTATAGTTTTGCGAAAGCATGCATGCATTTATTAAAGAAAAGCAATTAACAAAAAACGAGCAGCACCTTATGTGGTGTGCTCGTTTTTTTGGATATTATTCTTCGACAGGTTCGGTTTCAATATACTGAAGGTAATCCTTCAGAGTAAGTCTGTTAAAGATTCTGTAACCGTAGTAGTTGGTATCATACTTGGAGAGATCGCCCGAAATGATGTAAGCGTTCTGGTTAAAGATGATCGGGATAACGGGCATATCTTCGAGAATCATATTTTCAGCCTCATGAAGTTTTGCAGCGCGTGCAGCGGGATCATTCTTGATAGCAAATGCCTCTTCCATAAGAGCTTCGAATTCAGCGCTGTCATAACCGGTCTTGTGAGGAGTATCTTCATAAATACCGGTGGTTGCAGCGTTTGCCATGTCCTGGCCCTGTCCGGAGAGCGAACGGGCAAAGGGAGCGAGCATGGAGAAAGCGTCGGGAGTGGGAGACTGGAAGTCTATTGCAATGACCTGATAGTCGTTTGCTGCATATTTCTCAGCAAAGATATCGTCATAGAAGGATCTTGCTGCTTCACCTGCATAAAGCTCATCATTGGGGGCGGGAGAAACTGGATCAAGAGTTACGTTAAATCCGAGTTCACACCAAGCATTCTTGACTGCCTCTGCGATTACCATGTGAACCTCATCTTCTGCTCGTACAGCGATCGAGAAAGAGTAGTCAGAAGGATTGATACCGGAAGAAGCAATATGAGACTGAGCTGCGGACTTGTCTGCGGCTACAGAAAGAATATCACCGCCAACAGTTCTGAAGCTTTCCTTCACGGAACCTGCATTGAATACGCCGTAGGGAATAAGTGCGCTTGCAGCCTTTGCGTAAACAACGGTCTGTGCAATTGTGGTACGGTCAATAGCAGCGGAGAGTGCAAGTCTTACATCCTTGTTTGCAAAAAGCTTCTCGGTTGTTCCGTCCGCTTTTGCGATCTCGGCGTTCTGATTGAGGTAGTATGTATGAGTGGACATAACGTCTGCGATTGTAGCGGTATTGAGGTAATCGCCTCTTACGCTGAGAGCGATATCGCCAACGTAGAAGATCTCGCCTGCAGCAAACTTTTCAAGCTGCTGTTCCTTGGTGAGAGACATATCAACGATAAGTCTGAAGGGAGTTACAGACTTGTCAAGATGCTTGTCGTCCTTCGTACGGCGATAGTAGGGGTTGCGCTCGAGAACGAGTTCAGCCGCTTCGGGACTTGCAGTACCGTCATCGGTAAGACCGTAGTTGACACGGCGAACCATGAAGGGACCGGAATAAACAGCAGTAGCGGGTCTCTTGGACCAGTCTGCGTAGTCATCAACAACGTTTTCCTTGAGAGGAGCGAGAACAGGGCTTGTCAGATTGAGTAAAAACTGATCATAATCGATCTGACCATCAAAATTTACCTGGAGAGTGAGCGAGTCATGAGCGTATATGCCGACGTCGTCGATGGAGCAGTCGCCGAGCTTGGCCTGACGCGCATTCTTGATATCATAGAGAAGGCATGCAGCTTCGCTGTTGAAGCTTGCATTGAGAATTCTCTTCCAGGAGTAAACAACGTCTTCTGCGGAAACTACGGTTCCGTCAGACCAACAGTTGCCGTCCTTAAGAGTTATCATCATATAGTACTCATTTGTTTTTTCATCTTCGACGATCTCGTATTTTTCAACGATGGATTCTTCGACTTTGCCTTTTGCATTGATTGTGAAAAGAGTGTCGAAAAGAAGACCGGCTAACTGGAGTGCCGAATCATTGTTGTAGCAAAGAGCGGGATCAAGATCGTAAACGGGCTCTGCGAGATAGAGCTTGATTTCTGCGCCTTTGATGATTTCGCCGTCGATATTTCTATCGTAGCAGGCGGTGAGAAGTCCGAGACAGCAGATGATGCTGAGAAGTAAAGCAATAATACGCTTTGTCATGATTTGGGGTTTCCTCCTTGAGTTGTGAAAATCGAATAATCTCGTTGCGAGTAAAATCCATTCAATATATTATATCACTTTCTTTCCGATTTTTCAATGGGAAAATGCAATGATCGAACATGTTTGGAAGTTTGCACAAAGATTTGCCAAAAAACTGTGCAATTTGCACAATACTTGCAGCGGTTATCCGATGGCATAACAATATTATAATCTAAATTCATGATAAAATCAAGTAGTGAAAGCAATTTTATCTAAAAATTAACGAATAATTTATATTCATGGTACGCAATATTATGTAAATAACCATTTTGTGGTAATTATGTTAGAGGATAATATATTTTCTCATTTTAGCATATCTTGAGATATACGGAAGAAAGGAACCGAACTGATGAGCGATGAAAAGCAAGTAACTGAATATAAAGGACAGTGGCCTGATATACTCAAAATTGAAGAAAACAAAACAGAAAAAGAAGAAATACGGATTTTTGAAAAAAACAGACGAAGGGAAATATTTAAAATTCTCGATGCCTATTGGCGGTTTGCCGCACTGGCCGCAGCTTTTGCCGCAATCTTTTTTGTGTTTTATGCTATGTTTTTTGATAAAGAAGTTCCCTTGGTGAATGAGGAAACAATGAGCCCGCAAAGCACGGACACCACGCTGAGAGAGGATACACCGCTTCAAAATCTGGAGGCTTTTGCTCCGGTTGAATTTTTTACACCGAATCTTATTGACGAAGCAAGAGCTGCCATAAACATCGATGAGTATTTTGGCGGTGATAATGGCTCCGGAACGGTGTTCAAAACAGACGGAGATGTTAAAGTGTTGGTTATTCATGCGCATTCTTCCGAGAGGGTATCGCAATCATTGACAGCATTGGATGCGGGAGAAGTCGTAGTCGGTCTTCTGGCTTCAGCGGGAATAGGAGCGGTGCACTGTACTGTATCTCATGACGAATCGGGCAGAATAGGTGCATATAATAGAATGAAGAATACTGTTGTTGGGTTGAAGGAAGAATATCCCGAGCTTGTTTTGATTATTGATCTTCACGGATCCGAAAACGATAAACCGGTCCTTTTTGATATCGGAGTTTCTTCGGAGTATGCATGGAAAGAAAATCTGCGCATTGTATCTGCTATCTGCAAAAATATGAACAGAAGCGATATCGCAGTGAGGCTTTTGCCGCAAAATCTTGGGCAGGATAACGGTATTATTACGCTCAACGTATCTCTCGGCCATGTTGACGCTGAAGATTCTTTTGCGAGAGAACTGATCGCAGATTTGGCTTTGGGAATAATAACGCTCTTTGAAGAAAACACCCCGGCATAAAACCGGGGTGCATTTTATATGAGTTCAAAATCTTTTTCGCGGATGCCTGTTTCCGATGAGATGACAGCAATCATTGAATTATCGGCGGAATGATCGCCGGAAGTTCTGATTCGCTTGTCATTGCCGTTTCCGTAGATAAGTCCGCAGGAAAAATATTCCTTGATCTTACCGTATGCCGTACTTACCTCCGTTGAAGAAAATCTTGCAAGCTCGTATCTGATATCCGAAGGGCATTTTTCTGGAAGATGCGATAGAACTTCTCCACAAGGATCAAGAGCGTCGCATATATAAGCTTCAAGCTCTCCGGCTCTTATGACTGCGCCGCTTACGCTGTCATAAAGTACATATATACCTTCATTGCTATTAAAAAAAGTGTATGTCATTTTTATCTCCGAATTTTGTGTCGTCTGTTTTTATGTGATCTGCATTTTTCGGTTATGGCCACACCGGCAAGGCAAGATATGACTATCAATGAATGCATAATAACCGAAACTCCTGCCCGGGGTGACGATGAGGACTGCGGGATAACTGCTTTCATTATAAGTATAATTAGAGCAAACGCCGAGGAAGATAATAACGCCGCAAAATAAGATTCGGGATGTCCAAGCATCAACGCGCAAACAGTTCCGCCTATAAATGAGCATATGTAGAGGGATGCTGCCGATAACGGCGAGGATAATAAAAGCGGCGAGTCGGTTTTGAGCGCAAAATATGCAGAAATGAGCAAAAGCAAAAGTCCCGAAAGCATCATAGATAACAGAACTATCGGGACTTTGGCGATGAATGCGCTGTTTGTTGAAGCTTTTTTGTCCGAATAGTGTCTGTGTTTGTTAGAACCCGACATTGTGACCTCCGTGAATTCATTTTATAATAAAAGATATTCAAGGAGGGACAGGTCTATTCTTAAAAATGCTTATTATTTATCCTCGTTCTTGGATTCTTCGTTCTCTTCAGAATTTGCAGCAACCTGCACTCTGGAAACGGCGGACTTTAGAAACTGGATTCGGGTGCGGTCTCTGGAAGAGATGATGGTGACGGTCTCATCGGTTATGTTGGTGATGATGCCGACAATGCCGCCGATGGTTACGATCTCATCGCCGATCGAAAGAGAGTTACGCATGTTCTGGGTTTCTTTTTCCTGCTTCTTCTGAGGACGGATAGCAAAGAAGTAGAATGCCGCAAACATGATAACGATCATGATTACAGTACCCCATGCACCGAAACCGCCCGTAGGAGTGGTAGATTCGAGAAATGTAAACATAAATGACCTCCGATAAGTTGTTTGTATTGATTATACACCAAAAAACCGAATTCTTCAATACCAAATCGTGAAATTTTATCTGAATTTCCAAAAAAAGAACAAAAAAACTTGAAAAATACTTTGTTTTGTGATATACTTTATAAGAATAAGTGTATTTAGTCCAGGAGTTACATACATATGAGCAACGTTAATGATAAACAATATCTTGAATGCGGAAAGATCGTAAATACACATGGGATAAAAGGCGCAGTCAAACTCGAATCTTGGTGCGACTATCCCGAGACGCTGTCGGATCTCGAATATATTTACTTTAAAATCAACGGCGAATTCGAAGAGAAACGAATTTTATCTGCATCTGTTTTCAAGCGCCACGTCATAGCTTACATAGAGGGTATCAACGATATTGATGCTGCATCAGCATTAAAGGAAACCGTGATTTACGCGGACAGAGACGATATCCCTCTTGAGGAAGGTGATTATTTTATTACCGACCTTATCGGACTTCCCGTTATTGACGCCGACAGCGGAGTTGAATACGGCGAAGTCAGCGAAGTTTTTAATACCGGTGCCTCCGATATATATACAGTCAAGACTGCAGACGGAGAGAGAATGATTCCCGCTGTTCCCGAGTTTATAATTGAAATCGATCTTGAGCGTGGGATCTTTGTCAGACCTATCGAAGGGATGTTTGATTAATGCGATTTGATATTATGACCCTTTTTCCGGAGCTTGTCGACAGTGTGCTTTCTGAGAGCATCATCGGAAGAGCTCGCAAAGCAGGATACCTTTCTGTATACGCTCACAACATCAGAGATTGGAGCGAAGATAAAAACAGACGTGTAGACGATACTCCTTACGGCGGAGGAATGGGTATGCTGATGGCTGCACCTCCTGTTTATAATTGTTATAAAGATGTGGCAGGACTTGCTCCCGAGCTTATAACGAGAGTTATTTACATGTCTCCTAAAGGAAAAGTACTTACTCAGAAGCGAGCAAAAGAGTTAAAGAACGATTATGAGAGGCTGATAATTCTATGCGGTCACTACGAAGGCATCGATCAGCGCGTTATTGATGAAATTGTTGACGAAGAGATTTCGATCGGAGATTATGTACTTACCGGCGGAGAGATCCCCGCTTGTATTCTTGTAGATTGCGTATCGAGAATGATCGATGGCGTGCTCGCGGCACCGGACTGCTACGAAAATGAAAGCATAGCTTCCGGTCTTCTTGAATATCCGCAGTACACAAGACCGTATGAGTTTCACGGTAAAAAAGTGCCCGATGTTCTTTTGTCGGGACACCATGCCAATATCGCAAAATGGCGCTATGAGGAATCTTTGAGAATTACTGCGGAAAAGCGTCCCGATCTTCTCAAGGATAAATGATTTGATTATGAATACCGACCGGAGGTGAGAGTGTGAAAAACGATGAACAAAAAAAGCGTGGAATAATAATCGGATTGCTTTTCGCTTTATGCGATAGCATTTTTGCGGCATTTCGTTCCGGTATTGTATTCGGATTGATCTCATCGCATAAAGATGACAAAGAAGTTCTTGAGTCTTCCGCGATCTGTTGCGGATTCGGATTTTTTGCAGGTAAATGCCGAAGAGCTACCGAGTCAATAAAGAAATTTATAGCAAGACAGTTTGAAAGATCGTTTATGCTCAGGTGTTTTTCTTCTGCATTAGTGCGGCTTGTCAATATTCCCGGGCGTGTTCTCGGCGCTTTTGGAGTGACATGGGGAGCATACGTAATATTGATCAATCTGATCAAGCGCTATGCGCTTTATGTCATCGAAGAGAGCGGCGTTGACCTTGTCGTAGGCGTTGTAGCGTTTATTGCATCATTACCTCTTCTGTTTACCGATAAGTCGATATGCTGCACGGCTAAGGAAAGTTGGCTCATATCCGCTATACTGTATAAAGTCTTCGGTATCCCGGATGAAACTCTCAAATCTATCATAATTAAGAAACCGGGTCAGAGCGGTGCTGTGATTTTGGGCATACTTTTGGGACTTGCGACTTATTTTATTTCACCGCTTGATATGATTGCGGGCGCGTTTGCGTTTACGGTGTTTGTTCTCGTACTGTCATATCCCGAGGGCGGAGTTCTGATATCTGTAGCAATTTCTCCATTGCTGGGATTAATTGATCATTCTTCAAAGGTTTTGGCGGCTTTTGTTCTTTTAACTGCATTTTCCTATTTTCTTAAAGTTCTCAGAGGAAAGAGAGTTTTTAAAATCGGTCTCACCGATCTGGCAGTTTACGCTTTTATGTCTGTGATTCTGATTAGCGGGTTCGCCCCCGGAGAAGCCAATACATTTCAGAATGCTTTAGTCTGCTGTTCTCTTATGCTGATATTCCCGTTAATTGTCAATCTGATGGTATACAGACATTGGATAAATGCCTGCATAGTTGCATTTGTCGTCCCCTCCGCGCTGGTGGCTTTTATCGGTATTGCTCAATATTTTCTCGGTTTTGCTCCCTCGGGTTGGGTGGATGTATCACTTTTTTCGTCTATAACGCAGAGGACCGTTTCGGTATTTAATAATCCGAATATTCTCGGAGTTTATCTTGCCGCAATGTTTCCGATGGCATTGATGCTGACAATGTCCCGCTTTGAGCGCAAAGTCAGAATTCTTGGCGGAATAATTGCATCCTACATTGTGATTTCTACAATACTCACCTATTCACGCTCGGCGTGGCTTGCTTTGATTGCGGGAGCAGTTCTGTTTGCCGTTACAATCTCGCCGAGAGGGATTTTGTGGCTTGTACCTGCGGGACTTGCGACCGTAGCGCTTGCCTTGATTTTTCCCGATACGGTCGGAGTCAGATTACTGAACTTTGTTTCGATTTCGGATTCAGCCAACAATTACAGGATTGATGTCTGGAATTCATCCTGGCGACTTTTGTCAGACACTTATTGGTTTGGCATCGGATGGGGCGAAGAAGCATTCAGGAACGCTTATATCAATTACGGTAGCCAGGGAACTCAATATGCAATGCATTCCCATAGCCTTTATCTGCAGATCGCTATACAAACCGGAATTGTAGGGCTTGCGGTATTTACCATTTCTGTTTTTACCGTTATCAGAAAGTGTTTTTCGATTCCGGGGGATACAAAGTCTCACAATGCGCTTTACGTTAATGGCAAGGCCGCCATATCCGGTGCAGTTGCAATAATGATTGCGGGGGTTTTTGATTATACCTGGTATAATTTCAGAGTGTTTTTTGTCTTTTGGGCTTTGCTTGCATTTGCATGTGCCGTTGCCAACATTAACAGAAAAGAAGATAGCTTATGGGTAGGCGAAGCGGATGATAATTATTCTTTTATTACCGTCTCAATTCCGTCGTTGGTTGATAAGCATGTCGATAATAAATAAGGAGTTTGTATTATGGAAGAGAAGATAGCAGTCGAAAAAATTAAGAACGACAACAAAACTCGCAAAAAGAAAAAAGAGCGCGTGCGTAAAAACAATAGCTTCAATATACTGGATGCATTGATCATAATCTGCTTATTGGCACTTATTGCCGTGATGTTTTTTGTTTATTCTCCTTTGAATTTGTTTTATATTAATTCTGACAGCAGCACGATCATTTATTCGGTTTGCATTCCCGGTGTTAGCGCTGATTATGCCGGAAATGTAAAAGTAGGCGATGTTGTTACAGATACTAACGGTTTCAAATTGGGAACTGTTGCTGCTGATGTTTCGATTGAAGCTCACGCGGTCTACGAATACCGTGAGAATGATGACGGAAGTGGAAGTATTACGAAGATAACGCACCCGGAACTTGTTGATTTGATAATTACGATTTCATCTGATGCAAAGATTAACGATGATGGTTATACCGTTGACGGTAAAAGAATAGCTTTGGAAGCAGAATACGATCTGGTTCTTCCGGGATTTGAGTCGAAAGGCGTTTGCATTTCTCTGAGTGAAGAGAAATCAAGTGATGCAGGTGCTTAAAATGAGTAAGAATAAAGAAAGAAAAATTCGCTTCGGTATCTTGGATGCAATAATAATAATTGTGATCCTTGCGATTGCAACTTCTCTGGTTCTCAGATATACTGTTGACAACAATTTGTTTTCATATGATACCGAAAAATTTACAGTGACTATAAAAACTTGCGGTGTACGTTATACGAGTGTCGATTCTGTTGCGTCGGCTTCGGAGTTTTATCTTGATAACGGTGATCTTTTCGGCATTGGCACGCACGCTCCGACGGTTACGCCGATGTTGACTTATGTTACAAATCGTTCCGGTGAACTTGTCGCATGCTATTATCCCGACAATACCCTGGTTGATATAGTTGCTGAAATCGAGTGCGAGCTTATTGACAAAGATGGAACTGTTATGACTAAAAGCGGTGTTCACATTGCTTCAGGTGTTGAGTTGACAATTCACACTGATTTGGTTGATCTTGACGTTGAAATCGTAAAAGTAGAGAAGATCGTCTCCGAATAAACTTGTCCGGTTGTTGAAATTTACAATATTGCAACCGTATAACTCGATATTTTTATACAAATATTCCATTGAAATTTGGATTAAAAATTGTTATAATTTATAATGTATCAATTTGTAATAGCTCATTCAGATAATTAAGGAGTCTTAAATGATCCAGAGAGACGTGCAGATCACAAATAACAGCGGGCTTCATGCAAGACCTGCTACCTTCTTTATCCAGAAGGCAAATACTTACCGCAGCGGTATTTGGGTCGTTAAGGATGACCGCAAGGTAAGCGCAAAGAGCTTGCTCGGAGTTCTTTCCATCGGTATCGCAAAGGGAATGACCATTACCCTTGTTGCCGACGGCGATGATGAGCAGAATGCTATCGATGGCCTCGTCGAGCTTATTGAAACCGGTTTTAACGACTGAATAGGATAAACAAGAGGGTGGGAGTTCTGTGCTTCCGCCCATTTGTTTAGGAGAAATAATATGGAAAATACCAAAGATATCAGAACGCATCGTATGCGTTTTCTCTATGCCGAAGCTATGGAACTTCCCGAAAAACCGGGAGTATATATAATGCGGGATACATCGGATAAGGTGATCTACGTCGGTAAATCACGTAATCTCAGAAACAGAGTATCTCAGTATTTTGGAAACAATGAGAAAAACGCCAAGACTATACGTATGGCTTCTTCCGTAAAGCGATTTGAAATTATTCATTGCGATACAGAAATGGAAGCGCTGACTCTTGAGAATACTTTAATAAAACAACATTCTCCTCGTTACAACATTAAATTAAAGGATGCAAAGTCTTATCCCTTTATCAAGCTGACATCAGAGAAATATCCTAAACTTGTTATGACAAGAAAGAGAGCCGATGACGGTGGAAAGTATTTCGGTCCTTATTCGGGAACACAAACTGTATTTTCTGTCATATCGTTGATGAACAAGACCTTTGGACTTTATTCTTGCAAAAAGAAATTTCCTGCCGATATTGGCAAAGGACGACCTTGTATCAATTATCAGATCGGTATATGTCCGGGCGTCTGCACCGGTAAAGTTTCGGAGGAAGAATATGCACAAAGCGTTAATTCTGCGTCGGAAGTCCTGAGAGGGAATACAGCTAAAGTCAGACGCTCGCTTGAACAAGATATGTTCAGATTTGCCGAAGAAGAGCAATTTGAAGCGGCTGCAAGGTGCAGAGACGCTATTGAAGCAATCGGAAAGCTATCGCAAAGACAGAAAGCGGTTGCCGCTCCCGGCATCGACAGAGACGTTATCGGCGTATATGCCAACGAAGCTTTGACAATGGTATGTATTCTCAGAATACGCGACGGTTCGCTTAATGATAAACTGGACTTCCCACTTAGCGGTGAAACCATCGCGGATGAATCTGCTATAATTTCACTGCTCTATGAACATTATAAAAGCTCATCAGATATTCCCGACAGAATGCTGATAGCATTCGATTGCTCTTTGTCCGATCTTGAAGCTCTGGCAGATTCGCTTTCGACTTTCAATAAGCGTAAGGTGGATATTTCCAAACCAATGATCGGCGATAACAAGAAGCTCTGCGATCTTGCCTGTGAAAATGCAAAACAAGCCGCGATGAGATATATACGCGATAATGAAAAGAGCGACGAAGCCTCAAGCGAGCTCGCGGAACTATTGTCTCTCAACAGTAATCCTTACAGAATAGAATCTTACGATATTTCGAATATTGGATGCGAACATATAACTGCAGGCATGATCGTTACCGAGGGCGGAAAGTTCGCAAAAAGAGAGTACAGAACATTTAAGATAAACTCTACAGAGGGACAGGATGATTACGGGGCACTTCGCGAAGCTCTGTCAAGACGTTTGAAATATTTGATTCCGGATGAAAACGGGGAGATCGTGCAATCGTCATTTTCTTCAATTCCTGATCTTATTCTTCTGGACGGAGGCGTAAATCATCTTTCTGTCGCGATCGACGTTATGAATGAACTCGGAATAATGATTCCGGCTGCAGGTATGGTTAAGGATGAATATCATAAAACCCGCGCTTTGGTCGCTTACGACGGCGAAGAATATTGTGAAATAAATATAGCCAAAAGGAGAGAAGTATTTATATTCCTCTACAAGATACAAGAAGAGGTTCACAGATATTCTATCGGCAGGATGACTCAGTCAAAGCGAAAGACCGTCAAGACCTCTTCGCTGACCAAGATCGAAGGTATCGGGCCCGCGAAAGCAAAGGCTCTTTTGTCAGCATTTGGCGGCTATAACGGCGTTAAGAACGCATCAGCAGAAGCTCTTTCGGCTGTTAAAGGAATCAATTCTACGGATGTTATACGCATAAGAGCGTATTTTGACAATAAATCGGAGGAATAATTTATGAGAATAATAACGGGCACAGCTCGCGGTGCAAAGCTTATCACGCTTGAAGGTGAAGCGACAAGACCGACCGCCGAAAGAACCAAGGAAGCAATATTTTCAATGATTCAATTTGACGTAGAAGGCAGAAAGGTGCTCGATCTTTTTGCCGGATCGGGTCAGCTCGCTCTCGAGGCATTGTCGAGAGGTGCTGAGGAAGCGGTTATGTGCGATTCATCAAAAGCAGCCGCTGAAGTTATCAAAAAGAATGCGATAAAAACAAGACTCTCCGAAAAAGTAAAACTGCATGTCTGTGATTCGCTGAAGCTTATTCAGAAGCTTGGCTCGGATAAGTACGATCTGATTTTTCTTGATCCTCCTTATGCATTGAAGCTTATTCCGGCTGCTTTGAAATTGCTATTTGAGTTTAACAGGCTAAAACCCACCACTATCATTGTATGCGAATCGTCGAAAGCCGAAGATGTTTTCTGCGGTGATAATGAACTTGAAAATCATTTCATTATAAAAAAGAGCGCAAAATACGGCGCAGCTTTTGTTACTATTATGCAGCCAAAGGAGGATGCGTTATGAAGACAGCAATAATTCCGGGAAGTTTTGATCCGATGACTCTCGGGCACAAGGATATAGTTCTCAGAGCTTTGAAAATGTTTGACAGAGTTATTGTTGCTATAATGATTAATCCCGATAAAAAGGGAAGATTCACTTTTGCTGAAAGAAAAAAGATAGCAGAGCTCACTCTTGCGGATGTCCCTCAAGCAAATGTTATTACGGCTGATGGATATCTTGCAGATCTTGCCGCAGCGCTTAAAGCGGTTGCTGTAGTAAAAGGTGTCAGAAACGCAGATGATTTTGTATATGAGCAGGAAATGGCTGAATTCAATCATAACAGAAACAACGCAACCGAAACTGTATATCTTCCTGCTTACGGCGACAATATTTCGATCAGCTCTACTTTTGTCAGAACTGCAATTGACAACAAAGAGCCTCTTGTTGGTTTGATGGCCCCAAAAGCTATAGAATATATAGAAAGTATTGTTTGATAATGAAAATTACAGAATACAACCTTAAAGCAAGAAGTTCCCGCGATCTCTGTGCCGCTTTTATTGCCGATACTCATGATATCTTGTATGACGGCATTGTTTCGGAATTGAAAAAGCGAAATGTTGATATGATCCTTATGACCGGTGACATAATTTACGGACACGATGATCACGTGGTAAACGGATTTAATATGCTATCTGCATTTGTAAATATAGCACCTACGTTTATGTGTCTCGGTAATCACGAAGGCGGCGCGACTGAACTTGTCAGAAACGAATGCAGGAAGAGAGGAGTACACCTTCTTGAAGAAGATTACGTCGATTTTTGGGGGATGCATATCGGAGGATTGACCTCCGGGTATATTGAAAACAACGTAGGTCTTGAGGAAAACCATTGGAAAAAGACGCCTGCCCCGGATGTTGAATGGCTTAGGAGCTTTTCTTCTCTCGATGGATACAAGATACTATTAAGTCACCATCCCGAGTATTTTGATGAGTATATAAAAGACCTTGATATAGATCTTACTTTATCGGGTCATGCACACGGTGGTCAATGGAGATTCTTCGGCAGAGGCCTGTTTGCACCGGGGCAAGGAATTTTGCCTAAATACACTTCGGGTATTTATGATAACAGATTTATAATTAGCCGAGGTTTGGCGAATAATGCATTTGTCCCCAGACTGTTTAATCCGTGCGAATTGATATTTATCAATTTCAGTCAAAAATAAAGAAGTGCCCAGTCGGACACTTCTTTATTTTTATTCAACAATATCGATCTCGTAAGGAATGAAGAATTCGATCAAAGCGCAGCGTGTTTCTGTTTCGTCTCCGTTGCTAACAGCATATTCAAGATATACTCTGTAATTTCCGTAGTAAGTCAGTTCATACATTTCATCAATGAGGTAATGCTTTTCTGCAGATTCTCCGGAAGCTACAGCAAAGAGCGAAAGCGGAAACTCGGCATCTGTTCTTTGGCATTCTATCCATTTGCCGTCATTCAATGCTTCAACCGTGTAAACGTCGGTAAGATAGATATTGCCGTCGGAATTATTGTTCCAATTAATGTTAATGAGTGCAGATCCTTCTGAAATGCTATAACTCTCAAGTACGGCAAGCACGCTGTCGTAAGCAACTGTGAACTCGATAATCAACTCATTTTTGTCATGGCTTCCGGTTGCATCGTTGATAATGTTTGTTTTGAATCGGTATGTTCCCGGTTCTTTGATGTCAAAGTATTTACTCCAATCATATGTAACCTGTGCAGAACTATTTTCAAGAATACCTTTTTCATGTTCTGAAAATTCAGGCTCTTCGTTTTGGCAGGTATCCCAATGGTCGTTGTGAAATTTCTCAACATCAAAAGTCTTGTCAAAACTTGCGATTTTGTCAGTATGATTGTTTCCGGTAAGCGTGATTCCCATTGAAGTATAATCGAGGTTTATGGATTCAACGGTAACCTGAAAATCTCCTGCAGTATGTGTGGTGTCAAATTCAGCAATCAATCCGGGATAAACCGAGCATTGATCGGTATTGCTGTCAGATACTGAAGAATCGGAACAGGAAACGGAAAAAAGCATGGAAAGAACGATAATAAAAGAGATGAGAGAGTGTTTAAGAAATTTCATTTTATCCTCCGTGTTAATAAAAACATAAATTATATTTTGCGTGTAGTTACGAACAGGTTGAGATCCCATGCGGGAATATATGGATATCTTCTTAAATACAGATTATACTCGGGACAGATATCTTTGATAAGTAAAACCAATTTGAATAGATCTTCCGTTCGGTGATATACCGAAATAAGAAGATCAGGCTTATATGCTTTTATTGTTTGTGCGCTTCCGAGCAAAGCTTCCTCTTCCGCACCTTCGACGTCATATTTGATATAATCGACTTTATTTTTTACTACGCTGTCAACTGTTGTTGCAAGAACTTCAGCGTGCCGTTTCGATTGGCCGTTTTCGTCAAGCCCTGCATTTCTGTTACCGCTGTCATCAAAAATCAATACGGTGTTTTCTTTCCATGCCGCAGCATTAACGGGAATGATTTTGCATTCACTTTCGGCGTAAACGGAAAGTTTTCTGAAATTTCTGCGGTCGGGCTCGAAAGCAGTAATTGATTGGATATTGGGGCAAAGTTCGATAAGCTCCTTAGCTGTATCGCCGTCGTAAGCGCCGAGGTCAACAGCTGTTCGGTATTCGTTCAGATCGAGAAGTTTCTGCATAACTTCAGCGCGATCATCCGCGGTAGGCAAAAGATATTCGAGCCTTCCGGTACGCCTGAAATCCCATACACCGTTATAAACTTCTTTTGACCTCGTGTCGTTGAGAAGCGAAAGGGCTTTATTAATATCAGATTGATGCTCGGATTCAAACTCTTCGCAAAATATATTAGTTCCCCTTACGGGAACGTCCGGAATGTATGTTTCGCATATCTGACTGACACGTATTATGTTGTCCATAACTTGCGGCAGAGAAGATGCAAATGAAACTAAAACGATAATATTGCCTCTGCCGTATTTATCGATTATGTCGCTGAATTTTAAAACAGTTTTTCCGTGAAAAGCTTGTCCTCGTACAAACTCATCGCTGGCAAAGAAGTCAGCAACGTTGATGCCGTATTTTTGGCATACGGCAAGTATTTTGTCTGCGCCGTTTCCCATTCCAAGTCGGATCGTAGCCATGTCGTTCTGTGAGCCAAGGAGTTGTCTGGGTTGGTTGTCTTCCTAAGACCGCTTGGCC
>JAZSMP010000051.1:0-3533 GCA_045535915.1 Eubacteriales bacterium
TTTTCATGGGAGGATGCGTATATGTCAAAGCAGAAAAAGCTGATAACGGAAATTCTAGCGGCGTCATATGCGCATCCGGCCGCCTCGCAGATCTTCGAGGAGGCGCGCAAGAGAATGCCGAACATTGCGCCTGGCACGGTCTACCGCAACCTCGGCGTGCTCGTCGATGAGGGGACGATCGTCCGCCTTTCGGTCACGGGACTTCCCGATCGCTTCGACCTGCCCGACGACGCGCATTGGCACGTCATCTGCGACAAATGCGGTACGGTAAAGGACATCCCCGTGGACCGTGAGACGATCGAGAAGATCGAGCGCGACGCGGGCGAGACGATAACGTCCTATCTTCTGACCGCGCACTGTACCTGTAAAAAATGCCGCGAGGCAGAATCAAATCAATAAAAAATTAAATTTTCATATTCCGGAGGAAACAAACATGGAACTTAAGGGTTCAAGAACAGAGCAGAATCTTCAGGCAGCTTTTGCCGGTGAGTCGCAGGCAAGAAACAAGTATACTTATTACGCATCCAAGGCAAGAAAAGAAGGCTACGTTCAGATCGCAGACCTCTTTGAGGAGACCGCAAACAACGAGAAGGAGCACGCTAAGATCTGGTTCAAGCTTCTTCACGACGGCGAAGTTCCCACCACTTCGGTAAACCTTCTCGACGCCGCTGAGGGCGAGAACTACGAGTGGACCGACATGTACGCCGAGTTCGCACGCGTAGCAAAGGAAGAGGGATTTACCCGCATCGCGTTCCTCTTTGAGAAGGTCGGCGAGATCGAGAAGCACCACGAGGAGAGATACCGCAAGCTTCTTGCGAACGTTGAGGGCGACCTTGTATTCTCCCGCGACGGCGACACCGTTTGGCAGTGCGCGAACTGCGGACATATCGTTATCGGCAAGAAGGCACCGGTTAAGTGCCCCGTATGCGATCATCCCCAGGCGTATTTCCAGGAACTGGCGCAGAATTATTGATCGGCAGTCACGCTTCGCGTGAATGATGATCCGCTTATGGCGGAATGATAATCTGCTGCGCAGAATGATGATCGTCTTACGCCGAATAAAGGTGAATTTCCGCCCGCGAGGGCGGAAATTTTCATTTTTATTGAAAAAAAGATAGCGGGAAAGTTTTAGTCAAGTTTTTTCAAAAACTTGCGGATTCTTAAGGCAGAGCCTTAAGTCGCGCTCCGCAGAGCGCGAAATACCCCTGCGCTCCAAGCGGTCGCCGTCCCCGGTGACCGCTTGGAAGGAGTAAAATCTCCCCTCCGCGGGAGATTTTTGCTCCTTCACTCCCCGCGCCCTTCGGGCGCGGAATAGCATAGAGTGTTTGTGCTTACTGCGGGCGTATACAGGTAATTTCGCGCCTATATAAGCCCGAGGACGATATCCTATAATTTTGCATATATAAATCGGGACCCATCCCCGCCCCTTCCCGTAAACCGGGAAGGGAGTTTAAAGTGCACGAACCTTTTTGTTCAGCGTTCTGTCTTTCGTTTATAAGTGTTGCGGAGTAACTTCGCAAACCAATATTTTTATGAATACCCCGTCGTATTTGTGCAAAAATCTTGAATTTGAAGTATTTGTGTGATATAATGGTTTATCGGATAAGTAAACGTTTGGAGGATCGGATCGTGTCAAGCTATATAATGGATTTGCGAAAGATCGTGGGTCACCGACCGCTGTTGCAGGTTGGGGCAAGTGTAATTATTGAGGATAAAGATGGCAGAATATTGCTCCAATTACGGAGCGATAACCATTGTTGGGGTTACGCCGGAGGCTCTGTGGAGCTTGACGAAAAAGTAGAAGATGCCGCAAAGAAAGAATTGTTCGAGGAAACGGGATTGATTGCAAACAGTTTGGAGCTTTTTGGAGTTTTTTCGGGTATAGATACTCATTATGTATATCCAAATGGTGATGAAGTTTCAAATGTTGATATTGTATATATATGCAATGATTACAGTGGAGAACTGTGCTGTCAGTTGGGCGAGGTGGATGATCTGAAATTTTTTGAGATAGATGAAATTCCGGATAATATTTCTAAGCCTATAGAAAGACCGCTTAAGGAGTATATTGCTTCAAAGATCAAATAAATATTTTCAGTTGTCGACAATTTGTCGACAACTGAAAATTTTTAGAAAAATCGCATTTTTATTCATTTTAGGTATTGACATATTCATTAAAATGTAGTATAATATGCAAGTATTCAAAAAATCGTGCATATTTATGCAATATAAGGAGCTTATTATGAAAGTTACAGACAAATCCAAGATCAAGAAAGTCGCTCTTGCTTATTCGGGCGGTCTCGATACATCCATCATCATCCCGTGGCTCAAGGAAAACTACAACAACTGCGAGATCATCGCGATCTCCGGTAACGTAGGTCAGGCTGACGAGCTTGAGGGACTTGAGGAAAAGGCGCTCAAGACGGGTGCATCAAAGCTCTACGTCCTCGACCTCTGCGACGATTACGTTGATAACTACATCATCCCCACCATGAAGGCGGGTGCGATCTACGAAGAATACCTCCTCGGCACGTCTCACGCACGTCCCTGCATCGCAAAGGGTCTTGTTGAGATCGCACTCAAGGAAGGCTGCGACGCTATCTGCCACGGCTGTACCGGTAAGGGCAACGACCAGGTCCGTTTCGAGCTGACCGTTAAGCATTTCGCTCCCGATATGCCCATCATCGCTCCCTGGAGAGAGTGGGATATCAAGTCGCGCGAGGAAGAGATCGACTACGCGGAAGCGCATAACGTACCGCTTAAGATCAACCGCGAGACCAACTATTCGAAGGACAAGAACCTCTGGCACCTCTCTCATGAGGGGCTCGACCTTGAGGACACCGGCAACGAGCCTCAGTACGAGAAGCCCGGCTTCCTCGAGATGGGCGTTTCGCCCCTTATGGCTCCCGACAAGCCCACATATATCGAGCTCGATTTCGAGCAGGGTGCTCCCGTAGCTCTCAACGGCGAAAAGATGAGCGCGAAGGACATCATCCTCGCTCTCAACAAGATCGGCGGCGAGAACGGTATCGGTCTGCTTGACATCGTTGAAAACAGACTCGTCGGCATGAAGTGCCGCGGCGTATACGAAACTCCCGGCGGAACCATCCTTTACAAGGCGCACAGCGTGCTCGAGTCGATCTGTCTTGACAAGATGACTCTCCACGAAAAGCAGAAACTCTCGATCACTTTCGCCGAGCTCGTTTACAACGGTCAGTGGTTCACACCTCTGCGCGAAGCACTCTCCGCATTCGTTGATAAGACCCAGGAGACGGTTACCGGTAAGGTAAGACTCAAGCTCTACAAGGGCAATATGATCAACGCGGGCGTATGGAGCGACTATTCGCATTACAGCGAGGAGATCGCGACTTTCGGCGAATCCGACTACGATCAGTCGCAGGCAGCAGGATTTATCAATCTGTTTGGACTCCCCATTACCGTCAAGGCAATGGTCGACAAGAAAAACTCCAAATAAAAACAGCGGAACAGTTTTTGAAGATCCTTAAGAAACTTTTTTCAAAAAGTTTCTTAAG
>JAZSMP010000048.1:0-2361 GCA_045535915.1 Eubacteriales bacterium
ACCCGCAAGCGGGTGCCGCAGTTATATTCGCCTTGCGGCGAGTTATATTGCTTCGCAGTGATAATCGGCTTATGTC
Organism: Eubacteriales bacterium; assembly: GCA_045535915.1. Classification (GTDB taxonomy): domain Bacteria; phylum Bacillota; class Clostridia; order Oscillospirales; family CAG-272; genus CAG-390. The sequence continues at coordinate 77 of JAZSMP010000048.1, forward strand.
GAGTGGTATTCGCTTCGCGAGTTTGGGAGGCGAATATAATAACACTGTGGAACGAAGTGGAACAATATCACTTTTGCGCAGCAAAAATATCACGCCGACGGAGTCGGCATAACACTAAAAATCCGGCACCTGATGGCGTTGTGTTCTTATGAACACAACGCCATTGCTTCGGGTGCTTTTTTATTTGACTTTTTCAATAAAAAGAAAACAAAAACTCAAAACAGGGTTGACATTTTATCATCTTTATAGTATAATATCAAGGCTTCCTATTTAATATACATATAAATAGGATAAAACATGCGGAACACCAAAGACGTTCTGCGGAAAGAAGGAAAACATGGATCTCTTTTTGGCAATCGTGTATCTTGTCGGCGGTTTCGTGCTCCTTATCAAGGGTGCGGACTTCTTTGTTGACGGTTCTTCAAATGTCGCAAAGCTTCTCAAGGTGCCCACCATCATCATCGGTCTTACAGTTGTCGCTCTCGGTACGAGCCTGCCCGAGGCATCGGTATCCATCAGCTCGGCTCTTGCGGGCAAAAATGCTATGGCGATCAGTAACGTAGTCGGTTCGAATATCTTTAACACTCTTGTAGTGCTCGGCGCGAGTGCGCTTATCATGCCCGTAAAGGTTCAGAAGGACTCGATCAAGAAGGAAATCCCCTTCTCAATTCTTTGTACTGTAGCTCTTCTTGTGTCTCTCCTTCTCGGTGTGGGTACTGCTATCTCCGCAGAGGGCGGCGAAGAGCTTACTACATACACTCTCGGACGTATCGGCGGTATTGTGCTTCTTGCTCTCTTCGCCTTCTATATGTATTGGCAGATCAGCGCGGCACTCAAGGCTCGCAAGGCAGGCACTCTTATTGAAGAGGAAGACGACGGCAAGCGAATGTCTCCTCTGAGATCGATCATATATATTGTAGGCGGTGTTGCAGCTATCATTCTCGGCGGCAATTTCGTTGTTGACAGTGCTTCCGAGATCGCGGCGACATTCGGTATGACCGAAACTCAGATCGGTATGACCGTAGTTGCTCTCGGTACTTCGCTCCCTGAGCTCGTTACCTCTATGGTTGCGGCAAAGAAGGGTGAGAGTGATTTGGCGCTCGGTAACGTCATCGGTTCGAATATTTTCAACATAATCTTCATCCTCGGTTTCAGCCCCATTATCTCGCCCATCACGGTCGATATACTTGCTGTTATCGATACCGTTGCGGTCATAGCAATAAGCGCCATGGTGCTTGTTTTTGCGGCGGCAACGAAGAATAAGATCTCCCGCACAGAAGGCGGAATCATGCTTGCGTGCTACGCAGGATATTTCGTTTTTACGCTTGTGAGGTAAAAGATGGCTTTCAAACAGGTGATTTTAAAGGATCACAATATGACCTCGACCGATGCTGTCGAGGGACGCGCACCGAGCATTCTTCCCGCGGAGAAGAAGTGGAGGCTCGTCTGGAATGACGAATTTGACGGCACGGCGCTTGACGAGAGCAAGTGGAATTACCGCCTCAATTTCTGGGGCTATCGCTCTCCCGCCTTCACGACGGAGGGAGTGGAGGTCAGTGACGGAACACTGAAGATCAATCTGATCCGCAAGGGTGACGATTTTTGCTCGGCGCATCTGCAGACGGGCGGTCTAACCTTCGATAATCCCCGCGACGAGACATCGCGTAACTTCTGGTCCTTCGGAAAGAAGGACCCCGCAAAATTTATGCATAAGTACGGCTATTACGAGATCCGATGCCGCCTTCCTAAATGCGACGGCTGGCATGCCGCGTTCTGGCTTCAGGCTCCCGGTATCGGCTCTCATCCCGACCCCGAGGTTGCGGGTGTTGAGTGCGACATCATGGAAAACTACCGTCAGTATAAGTACGGTACAATGATCTGCGGCAACGGCTGGGGAGGCTACGGAGCCGAAAGCGAATGGGCGGGGCATTTCGAATTTCCGCTTGAGGAAACCGAGGACGGCTGGCACCGCTACGCCGTTGATTGGACTCCCGAGGGATACGCCTTCTATGCCGATGGAAAGCTTGTAGGACGTCAGATGGCTCCCGAGTGCCCCGTTTCGCGCATCGAGCAGTTTATCCTCGTCTCGACCGAGTGCCACGGCTATAACCGCGTTTTCAAGAAGAGCGGAGAAGCGGGCGAGGCGACAGATAAGGGCTGCTGCGCGGGCGATCCCGTCCCCGAGCTCTTCGATGCGGTCCTTCCCGATTTCTTCGAGGTCGATTACGTCAGAGTTTTTGATGCAATATAATAAAAGTCTCGGATATCCGATTTCTATCGGATAT
>JAZSMP010000180.1:0-2694 GCA_045535915.1 Eubacteriales bacterium
GGAAGGGTGAGAAGTGGGATCCCGCAAAGTATGACAAGGCTGATAAGTCTACCTGTGGCGCTCATCCCAACAGCCGTTTCACCGCTCTCGCAAAGAACTGCCCCTGCATTTCTTCCGAGTTCAACTCCCTCAAGGGTGTTCCCGTATCCGCAATCGTATTCGGCGGACGCCGCGCAAAGACCGCTCCCCTGGTTTACCAGTCCTTCGATTGGAAGCACGGCTCCTTCGTCGGCCCCATCATGGCTTCCGAGACTACCGCTGCAGCTGCAGGTGCAGTCGGCGTAGTTCGCCGCGACCCGATGGCTATGCGTCCCTTCGTTGGTTACAACATGGGCGACTACTGGAAGCACTGGGTTGAGATGGGCAAGGTTATTCCCAACGCTCCCAAGATCTTCCACGTTAACTGGTTCCGTACCGATGACGAAGGTCACTTCATCTGGCCCGGCTTCGGTGACAACCTCCGCGTTCTTGACTGGATCCTCGCTCGTTGCGAAGACAAGGTTGACGCTGTTGAGACCGCTATCGGTTACGTTCCGAAGGCTGAGGACATCAACATTGAGGGTCTCGAGGATGTTACTCTCGATACCATCAAGGATCTTCTCACCGTTGACAAGGCATCCTGGCTCGAGGATGTTGAGAACATCAAGGAATTCTACACTCTCGTCGGCGACCGTGTTCCCGCTGAGATGTACGAGGAGCTTGCTGCTCTCGAGGCAAGACTTAACGCTTAAGTTTTCAACTTATAATAATAACCCCGACCGATTCGGTCGGGGTTATTGGTTTATTTGGTAATTTCTTCGACTTTGATAAGATTGGTATTACCTGACTTTCCGGTTATATCTCCGCCGGTGACTACAATCTTATCACCCTTATCAAGTGAAAGAACACTTGCTGCGGTATTCTTTGCAATATAGAACAAAACGTCAACGGACGTATATTTCTCGCACATTACAGGCAAAACACCCCAAGAAAGAGCAAGCTTTCTCCAAGTTATCTCATTAGTGGTTAAACCAATGATCGGCACAGGAGCTCGAAAACGCGAAACAAGCCGCGCGGTCATTCCGGATAGAGAGCAAGCAACTATAGCCTTTGCGCCGATGTCAATAGATACTGCACACGTTGCATGTGAAATTGCGTCTACCGAATTCTTGATTTTGAATTCTGATGCATAGAACTTGGATGCGTAATTAATATCGCTCTCTGCTGTCTCTGCGATCTTTGCCATGGTCTGAACGGTAAGCACGGGGTATGCGCCGACTGCGGTTTCTCCCGAAAGCATAATCGCGCTCGTGCCATCATAGACTGCGTTTGCTACGTCGGAAATCTCGGCTCTTGTCGGACGGGGATTGTGTATCATTGACTCAAGCATCTCAGTCGCCGTGATAACGCGCTTTCCGAGCAATCTGCACTTTGTAATCAGATGCTTTTGAATAGCGGGGAGCTGTTCAAACGGAACCTCGACTCCCATATCGCCTCTTGCGACCATTATACCGTCGCAATGCTCACATATCTCTTCGATATTATCGTAACCCGACTGGTTTTCGATTTTCGCGATCAGATCAAGATAACCTCCGCCGATTTCGGAAAGATAATTTCTGATATCTATCATATCCTGCTTGCAGGAAACAAATGAGCAGGCTACGTAGTCAACCTCGTTTTTAACACCGAAAAGAAGATCGGCTTTGTCCTGCTCGGAAAGATACTCCTGCTTGAGGTGCTTCCCGGGGAAGCTCATACTCTTTCTGTCGGAAAGCTCTCCGCCGCAGATAACTGTACAGTTTATATTTTGTCCCTCAACGCTGTCAACCGAAAAGCTGAGCAAGCCGTTATTCAGCAAAATTCTGTCACCGGGGGAAAGTTCTTCATTGAGCTTTTTGTATGTGACAGCGACTCTCGTTTTGTCTCCGATAACATCATCGGTTGTAAAAGTAAATTTATCTCCGTCTTTGAGCATAATCTTTCCGTCGGCAAAGGTCTTGATACGGAATTCGGGACCCTTTGTATCAAGCATGATTGCGATAGGGAGATTCAGCTCTTTACGTACTTTTTTAATTGCATCTATACGTCTCTGATGCTCCTCATAAGTACCGTGCGAAAAATTCAGTCTTGCTACATTCATTCCGGCAAGGCAAAGACCGCGAAGCACCTCTTCACTTTCGCTCGCGGGACCAATAGAGCATACGATTTTTGTTTTTCTCATAACGCTACCGCCTTAATCCGAATTGGAATTTTTAATTTCGTTGAGTTCCTTGATAAAGGTTTCAATATCCTTGAACTCGCGGTAGACGCTTGCAAAACGCACGTACGCAACGTCATCAGCTTCTTTGAGCTTGCGCATGACCATTTCGCCGAGATCGCCCGAAGTTACTTCCTGGCGTAGCGAATTATGAAGTTCAGCCTCAATTTCAGAAGCGATGGTTTCGGCGTTTACGGGGCGCTTTTCACACGCCTTCATAAGTCCGGAAAGGAGCTTTTGTTTATCAAACAACTGCTTTGAACCGTTCTTCTTGATAACGATAGTCTGTACCGCTTCGACAACCTCAAACGTAGTGAAGCGTTTCTGGCCCGACATACATTCGCGGCGGCGGCGTATATTATTGCTTTCAACATTCTGGCGCGAGTCGATGACCTTGCTTTCAAGGCAACCGCAATGCGGACATTTCATATTCTGACACCTGACCTTTCAAAACATTT
>JAZSMP010000123.1:0-2547 GCA_045535915.1 Eubacteriales bacterium
TTCCACGGCAAGGTTGCAAGAAAATACACGATCCCCTATCGCTCTCTCGTTCCCGAGGGCTGCTCCAATCTCCTCGTTGCGGGCAGACCGATCTCGGCGGAGTCGCAGGCGGCGGGCGCATTCAGAGTGATTCCCGCTTGCATGGCAATGGGTCAGGCGGCGGGTCAGGCTTGTGCGATCGCGCTCGATTCGTACTGTACGGTCGGTGAAATCGATACAGAATGTCTTCGCGCAAAGCTCCGCGACCACGGCGCAATAGTTGATTATTGATCAAAGGGCAAAGGACAAAGGGAGTGCAGAGTGCAGAATGCAGAGTGCAGAGTTAGGGTAAATTTCCTCGCGATGCTCGGAAATTGTTTTAAAGATAATTTTGTTTGTGCTTGATACTCCATTTTGTTGTGCTAACCTGAAGATTTGCAAAATAAACAATTGATTTTTCAAATAACAAAATCGAGATGTTTTGAAGTTTTTGCTTCATTACATCTCGATTTTTATGTTTGTTATATTCTTTTATTTAGTTATTACAGAGTTTGGCTTAACAAGGAGATATCAAGATAGCACAAAATTATCACAAAGAATTATTTCCGAGCATCGCGAGGAAATTTACCCTAACTCTGCATTCTGCACTCTGCACTCTGCATTTTTTACACCACACCATCTACCATTATATCACATTACTTTCAAGATGTCAACGACAAATTCATCATAGTGCCTAAATTCTGCGTGTTGCACAAAAAATAATTGTATATTTTGTGCAAGTTGTATATTGCAATTCGGAAAAAGATGTGCTATAATATAGACAACAAGAAAGGAAGGTACGGGCCAATGTACAACTAAGTACAGACTCACAAAGAGATAGACTTGAATAACTCGATGCTGTGACGACGGATCACAGGTCGAAAAGGACGCAAGCCGGGAGGCTTAAAAGACCCAGTACGCGTGTAAAGGACACGGTGCGGAGGGCAATTAATATAGATAAGGTTCAAGTCAGAATCCTTTGAAAAATATGAGTCAGAGGAAAAACCTTCGCCTTTATCCGAATCAAAGATGCGCCGGGAAAGCATACGGGTATTCTCCTTAGAGAAAAAGTAATTGAGATGCTTTGAACAGAGTGTGATGTGAAGGAAAAGGTAGATGAAGAAAGAGAGGATATACAAAATGATGTTAGATACTAAGATCGATCACAAATGACCCTTGGCTGACGGTGTAAAGAAACCTCGGTCAAGGGTCATTTGTTTTTACAGAATTTTTCCCTTGACATGGGGCTTTTTTTATTGTATAATAAAATAAAAAAACGGAGTTTGTTATGATAAAATACATTGGCGTAAACGACAGAGAAATAGATCTTTTTGAGGGGCAGTATGAAGTTCCGAACGGAATGGCGTACAATTCTTACGTTGTTATAGATGAAAAAATTGCGGTTTTCGATACCGTTGACGCGCGTTTCGGCTCGGAATGGATGTCGAATCTCAAGTCCGCGCTTGAGGGAAGAGATCCCGACTATCTTATCGTTCAGCATATGGAGCCCGACCATTCATCGAACATAAATCTTTTCGCGGATGAATTTCCGCAGGCGGCGATCGTTGCATCCGAGCGCGCTTTTGTTATGATGAAGCAGTTCTTCGGACGCGACTACGCGGACCGCAGAATCGTTATCAAGGACGGCGACAGCCTCAGTCTTGGCAAGCATACCCTCAACTTCATCGGTGCGGCAATGATCCATTGGCCCGAGGTTATGATGACCTACGAATCGAGCGAAAAGGTACTTTTTTCGGCTGACGGATTCGGCAAATTCGGTGCGCTTGACGCAGATGAGGACTGGGCTTGCGAGGCAAGAAGATACTATTTCGGAATCGTCGGAAAGTACGGCGCGCAGGTTCAGAAGCTTCTCGCCAAGGCTTCGGGACTTGAGATCAGCAAGATCTGTCCGCTTCACGGTCCGATTCTGACCGAAAACCTCGGATATTATCTTGATCTTTACAACACCTGGTCAAGCTACGGCGTCGAGAGCGAGGGAGTTGCCATTGCGTATACCAGTGTTTACGGCAACACGAAAAAGGCTGTTATGCTCCTCGCAGAGGAGCTCGAAAAGCTCGGATGCCCTAAGGTTGCCCTCAGCGATCTTGCGCGCGACGATATGGCAGAGGCTCTTGAGGACGCATTCAGATACGGCAAGCTCGTTCTTGCAACGACGACATATCAGGGCGACATTTTTCCATACATGAACACCTTTATCCATGCGCTCGTTGAGCATGGATACCAGAAGCGCAGAGTGGGTATAATAGAAAACGGAAGCTGGGCGCCTCTGGCGGCTAAGAAGATGAAGGCTATGCTCGGAGAATGCAAGGATATCACCTTCACCGACACCACCGTCACCATCCGTTCGGCTCTGACCGACGCGAACCGCGAGGAGATCAAAAAGCTCGCTCTCGAGCTCGCGGGCGGTTATAAAAACGACGAAAAGGAAGAGAAGAGCGTGAAATACTTATGTGAGATCTGCGGTTACGAGTATGACGAGTCCGCCGGCGACCCCGATAACGGCATCGC
>JAZSMP010000151.1:0-9203 GCA_045535915.1 Eubacteriales bacterium
GGATATTCGACGCCACGTATCTCGCGAGCTTGCCGTATTTTTTCTCGGTCTCGCTGATTGCCTTTTCGTCCCGTGCAAAAAAGAGTTCAATTATTTTCTTGTCGTCCATGGCAAAATCTCCTTTCATCCTATATATCGCAAAATGCACCCCGCCGGTCGCACCGGTTTTATATTTTTTGAAAAATTTTTCTTACGGTATAATAATATCATCCGAAAAGAGTTTTGTCAAGAAGAAAGCCCGCCCTCTCTTTGCAATTTGCTAAAAAATATCGCGCGCAATGCAAAAATATCTTGCAATCCGCACAAAGTTGTGATATAATAAACTTGACTATATATACATTTCAGTCAATTTTTATCACATTGTTTGTAATTTTTTGCAATACACAGAAAGGATCACACAAATGAACTCCGAAAAAGTAACAGAGATGACCACAGAAACCCCCGCTCCCGCATTCAACGTGCAGGAAAACTACGCTAAGGTGCAAGCCGTTATGACCGAGATCGAAAAGGTCATCGTCGGCAAGCGCTCCGAGATCGTTCTGCTTCTCACAGCAATGCTTTCGGGTTCCCACGTTCTCATCGAGGACGTTCCCGGAACAGGTAAGACCACCCTTGCGGCTACCATCGCAAAGGTAACCGGTCTCGATTTCAAGCGCGCACAGTTCACCCCCGACATTATGGCTTCCGACATCACCGGCTTCAATATCTACAACCGCCGCTCCGAGGAGTTCGAGTTCCGTCAGGGACTTGTTATGTGTAACCTTCTGCTCGCCGACGAGATCAACCGTGCCTCGCCTAAGACCCAGTCCGCGCTTCTCGAGGCAATGGAGGAATCCAAGGTCACCGTTGACGGCGTGACCTATCCCGTTCCCGACCCCTTCACCGTTATCGCGACCCAGAACCCCACGGGTTACGTTGGTACATATCCCCTTCCCGAGGCACAGCTCGACCGTTTCGCCCTCAAGATCAGAATGGGCTATCCCTCTCCCGATGAAGAGCTTAACATCCTTCTTGCACGCCGCGGAAAGAACCCTCTCGACGAGGTAAACGCAGTTATCACCCGCGATGAGCTCCGCGAGCTCCGCGCAGGCGTTGCAACCATTAATATTGACGAGGAGCTTTACCGCTACATCGTCCTTCTCATTGGTGCTACCCGCCGCCATCCTTCGCTCGCTCTCGGCGCATCTCCCCGTGCTTCCGTCGCTCTCATGAGACTTGCGCAGGCTTACGCCTTCATCAGAGGAAGAGATTACGTTCTTCCCGACGATATCGCCGCTGTATTCCGTCCCGCGATCGGACACCGTCTCATGCTCCGTCAGGACGCAAAGCTCAAGGGTATCTCGCCCGACGAGATCCTCGGCGAGATCCTCCGTACCACAGCAGTTCCCTACAAGGGAAAGAGAAAATAATCCGACCCCGTTTTGCCGAAAATGTCAGATAAAAAGAACAAAAAGGCAAAAACGACGGAAAACGTACATGAAAAGGACCGTTTTTCAATTTCGCTGACCTACCGTTTCTGGATCTGGGCAGCTGTATGGATCGGATGCCTGATATTCACGCAGGCTCTCCGCGCTCCCGCCTCGAGCATCCTCTTCGGATTTGTCTCGGTGATCCCGTGGGCTTCTCTCGTCTACGCCCTGATCGCCAAGGCAACGCTCAAGATCTATATGCTCTCGACAACGGCTGTCACCGAAAAGAACAAGCCCTTCAACTACGAATTCCGCCTTATCAATGAGGCAATCCTGCCCTATCCCTTCATTGACGCCTATATCAAGCTCCCCAGACGAAGCAGTGTCCGCACCACCGAACGCTGTGTCCGTCTCAGCATGGCTCCCATGTCCAACTACACCGTTAAGGGAACGGTGCAATTCCGCTTCCGCGGAACCTACGAGATCGGCGTGACCTCCTTCTACGTCTACGACTTCTTCCGCATCTTCCGCGTCCGCTCTCAGCTGAACACCTTCAGCACCATCTACGTACTTCCCCGCAAGCTCGTACTCGATGCCGGTGACGCTTTCTCTGTCTCCGACTCGGCTATGCGCACCGTGAAGGCACCCTACGTTTACGATAAGCTCGAGGTCTCCGACATCCGCGACTACCGCGCAGGCGACTCGCTCAAGAGCATCCACTGGAAGCTCTCCTCGAAATCCGAAGAATTCATCGTAAACGATTATAACACCGGCTCGGCTGACGTTTCCTACATCTTCTGCGATATGTCGGCTCATTTCCCCGACGACGCCCCCGAGCGCCCCTTCGTCAATCCCTTTGAGACCCCCGAGACTCCACTTCCCGAAAACAAGGCTGTGGCAGCCGCCGAGGTCGAGAAAATTGCCGAACCTACAGTGACCGAAGAGGCAGCAGAGACGGCTGAAACTGCGGAAACCGCCGAAGAGACCGCCGAAGCTCCGAAGGAAAAGGAAAAGAAGAGCAAGAAGAAAAAGAAATCCGCTCTCGAAGCCGCAAAGCCGGATAACCACACCCTTATCAATGACGAGGCTTACGAGGATATGAACGAGTTCTGCGCGGACGGTGCAATTGAACTTACAATTGCCGTTATCCTCCGCGAACTCAGAAGCGGACGCGACGTATCTCTTATGTGGTACGACGACCGCTCCGAGATCGGCGCTTACTGCTACGATCTCCACACCGTCGAGGATTTTGATATCATCTTCAGACTCTTCGCATCGGCTCCCACGGTCCATTCAAGCAAAAAGATATCCCGCCTTGCCGCATCCGCGGGCGACACCAAGGACTCGAAGGTCATGGTCGTTCTTCCCGTGCTTGACGACGAGGTCGTTGACGACGTCTCCGAGATCCCGCGTATCACCGAGATCATCGCCTACTCCGCTGAGGAACGCTATCTCTACCCCGAGCTTCGCCGCGGCTTCATCGAACAGTGCCGCGAGCAGTTCTCTGCAAGAGGAATCAAGCTTATCGACGGTAAGCTCGACGAGGAAAAGATCCTCGCAACCGAAAGCGCACTCAAGGACGGCGAGCAGGAAGACGGCGGAACTGTCGGCATCGGAAATATTTAAGGAGGTAAGAGTATGTCAACCGAAGAAATCAAAACAAGTTCTGCCTCCAAGACTCCGGAAGTCGCCGCTGCCGAGAAAAAGGCACAGCGCAAGGCTGAAAAGAAAAGAAAGAAATTTGAGAAAAAAGAGCTTAAGAGACTCAAAAAGGAGCATCTCCGCCGCTCAAAGATCCTCCCCCCCGCAAAAAGACCAATCGTTTGTCCCCCCGACTGCTCAAATACCGACACAAAGCACGTAGTCATCGGTATCGCCCTGCGCGCGCTGATCGTATTCGTTGCCGTTGTCGGACTTACCATGTTCGTCACCGAAGCGTTCGGCTTCGATATGACTCCGGCTTATCTCAAGGAAAAAGAGATAGAAAACTATATGGGCGTTGCCGCCGGAATCGGTTTCGGCTACATTGCCCGTCAGGCGGCAATATTCGTCGCACTGCTTTCGCTCTGCGCACTCTGGAAATACGGTAAGTTCATCGGGATCCCCGCGATAATCGCGCTTGCTCTCGTTCCGACGCTCCCGAATCCCGTTCAGTATTTCTATGAAATGGCGCTGACCGTCTACAACGGCGCGCTCGGACACATGAAGTACATGGGCTTCTTCGCTATGGACATCAAGATGGTATCCGTAACCCAGACAATGGGCACGCCCGAGGAGTTTGCCAAGACCGCAACTTCGATCTTCGTGCTCATCACCGCGCTCGTTTTCCTGCCCTCTATGATCAAGCGCGCGCGCATCGTCATGCCCGGTATTTACTCCGCGGCTATGATGGTGTTCATCTTCGTCTACAACCTCTCGCGCTCGAACTGGGCGCTCGCGCTGATCGCCGCAGCCTTCTGCGGAATGCTCGTAATGTACGTTTATGACCGCATCTTCATCAAGCCGCCGAAGGCAAATGAGACCGACGACTGCGGCAGCATCTTCGGCGAAGCCGATGCGCCCGCGCTTCCCGAGCGTCTTATGAGCAAAAAATCCGCCAAGGAAGCTAAAAAAGCCGCAAAGAAAGCCGCTAAAGCAGAGAAAAAGGCGCGTAAGAGCGGCAAGAGGATCACGGTCGATCAGGAGATCAGCGAATATTTCGCATCATCTGCTCCCGTAAAGGAGAAAAAGCGAAAAATCAAGCTCACTCCCGAGCAGAAAAAGGAAGCCGCAAAGGCAAAAGCGGAAGCAAAAGAGCTCAAAAAAGAGCAGAAACGCGAGGATAAACGTGCCCTCGCCGCTTACCGCAAGCATCGCTACAGCGTCCTTCTCCGCCGCGCCTCTATCGGAGGCTTTGCCGGCGCGGGAATCATGCTTCTCTCGCTTCTGATCCTCTTCATCCCCGCAACCTCTACCAAGGGAAGCTTCGAGACCATCCCCGCGATCGACGAAAAGCTCGAATACTACCGCGAGTACGTCACAGCTCTGTTGATGGGAGACGATCCCTCGCTCGACCTTCTCGCATTTGAAGGCGACGCGAACAATTTCTCCCCTCGCACGACTCTTGCAACTCCCCGCTATTATAAGCACGAGCCTCTTATGTACGTCGAATCCAATTATTCCTCGAATATCTACCTCCGCGGTTGGATAGGCACGGATTATGAGGACGGCGTATGGCTCACCGCAGACCCCAAGAGCGATACTCTTGAAAAATACCGCGCGCTCTTTGCCACCAACGACGACGCGTCAGAGTCTATCTATTATAACTTCTACAAGATCATGACCGACGACGGCGTCTTCCCCGATGACAAGGACGTTACCGAAAGCATCAAGAGACTTGAAAAATACGGCTACACCATCGCGCAGGTCAATATCAAGAGAGTGGAAGATTTCGAAGACATCATCCTCTATATGCCCTCCTTCCATATCAGAAAGTATTCGCCATACGGAGTCAGCTCGACCGGAAGCGCCACGAACTATCTGCGCCGGTTCGGTCTTGCCGAAGCAAGCGAGATCAGCTACGCCAACTACTTTGACGGTCTCTACACAAGCTACCGTGCAAGCAAAAACGGCACCGACGGTTACGCCGCTGTCGCAATGCTGACCACGATGCGCTACGATAACTTCCATTATAACGTAGCAAACCTCATTGCGGAATACAACCGCACCCGCCTTGCCATTGCAAACGGCAGAACAGTTGTCGAAAAGGACGAGGAAAACGAGGCACTCTCCACCTTCTCTGTCACCCTCAGTGACGGAACCGTCATTGAATACGACGTAGTCTCTATCGCAGAGGACGGAACCAAGGTAATCACAATTCCGCAGCCCGTAGGTATCGCAGTTTACACAATCCTTCCCGATGGAACCGTCAACCGCGAAATGGTCGACACTCCGATCGAATACGATCAGGAAGGCGAGCTTATTGAGTATTTCGCTCCCAAGCTCGACCGCGCCATCACTTATTTCGAAGTTCTCGACGGAAATGCTCAGTGGCAATTCAACCGCCAGGCAACGCTTCTTGACAAGTACACTCCCTTCGTTTACGAGACATACACCAAGAAGGCAAATTCGCAGATCATTACTGATCTCTACAACGAGATCCTTGCAAATGCCGTAGAAGACGATGGTTACTCCGAACCGACTCCGAAGGATTACTCTCTCGCGGCTAACAAGTCCGAGTACAAGTACAATAACGCGAAGGAATCCTACATGTTCGTGTCCGCCGTGACCGACAGAAACACCTATTCCCAGCGTCACGAGCTCGTAATGGAGATCATCGATTACCTTTGCGACGAGGAGAGATACAAGTACACTCTCTACCCCACCGTTCCGGGCGAGGAAAACACCCTTGACGGTATCGAGACCTTCCTTACCCTTACCCACGAGGGCTACTGCGTACAGTTTGCGTCCTCGGTTGCCCTTCTCCTCCGCGAGGCAGGCATACCCGCACGTTACGTAGAAGGTTACATCGCAACCAAGTTTGCCGCAAACCGCGCTGAAGACGCCGTAAGCCGTTACAAGTCCACAGTCCGCGACTCGAGCGCACACGCATGGGTCGAGGTCTGGTACGACGGAATCGGCTGGGTACAGTATGAGACCACTCCCGAGTTCTACGAGGCTATGTACGTTAACCGTTCGTCCTCCACAGGCTCAACCGTCCGTCCCAACCCCGATGACAGCTACGACGAGGAAGAAGAACCCGACGAAGAATTCGAGGGAATGACCGATTATGAGATCGAGCAGATGCTTGAAGAACAGAGACGCGAGGCACTTCGCGCGCTCATCAAGAAGATCATCATTATCTCATCTGTTTCTCTTTCGGTGATCGCGATCATCGTTATCTTCTTCGCCATCATTATCAAACGTGCAAAGAAGAGCGCGCGCGAGCGCGAGGCTATTCTCAAGGAGCTTCACGAAACAGACGAAAAGCTCGGCATCACTCCCGATCGCGAAAAGGTCCGCCGCGTCGGTGAAATGATAATGAATATGCTCCGCGAATGCGGCTTCAAGCCCGCAGAAGGAGAATTCAGCTCCGACTTTGCCGCGCGTCTTGCCGGCGAATGTATGCGCGAGCTTGCCGTTGCGGCTCCCGAAGAGGAAATGACAGAGTTTGAAGCTCACCGCCATCCTCTGCGCGAGGCCGAGGTCGTAAGAATATTCGAGGCTATCGCCGCCGAGGAATTCGGTCACGGCGCACCCATCAAGGATATTCCGCTCATGGCCAAGCTCTATTACAGAATCCATTCAACTCTCTACCGCAGAAAGGTAAACCCGTGGCGCCGCCTCGTGCTCTACCTCTTTAAGAGAGAAAGCTGATACAAAGATGCACCTGCTCCAAGAGCAGGTGCATCAGTTATATTCGCCTACGGCGAGTGATATTGCATTGCAGTGATATTCGTCTTACGACGAGTTATATTCGCTGCGCGAGTTTCCCGGCGAATATAATATCACAGTTTTCAAAGCAAACAATATCTGTATGCTTACGATAATATCACGCCGAACATAGCAAGGCATATCACTTCATCAATAAGTAAAACTCTCCCTATAGCATTCTGAAAATTTACATTCTCGGATTGACTTTTCCCTTCCGATATGATATCATAATAAAACACAACAAAAATCCACGTAAAGGACCCCGGATAATGAAAAAACTGATCACTTTCTTAATGTTGATTCTCTCCCTCTCTCTTGTTTTTGCCTCCTGTACAGGTGATTCGGGCGAGGAAACGACCGATCCCTCGGTAAGCGGCGAGGCAACCGAAGCACCCGAAGTCGGAAATATCACCTTTATCGCCGACGGCACGACCGAGTACAAGCTCGTACGCTCCGAAAAGGCGTCGAAAGAGATCACCGAAGCATTCACACAGCTCCGAAACGCTATCAAGGATACTTACGGCGTATCCATTCAGCTCGCCGATGACTTCGAAAAGCCCGGCACCGACCCCGGGGCGAGATACGCTTACGAGATCGTCGTCGGCAGCACCAACCGCGACGAATCGACGGCGGCTCTCGAAGGTCTCGGCTACTCCGACTCAGTCATTGCCGTTATCGGCAACCGTCTCGTCATAGGCGGCGGAAGCGACGATGCCGTTGTCCGTGCGATTGAGCTCTTCATTGAAAAATATGTCACCGGAAGCTCCCTCGAGCTCCCCGGCAATCTCCGCGATACATACGTTGCCGAATACGCAAAGACAGGCGTTACCATCGACGGCACTCCTCTTTCCGACTACGTTATAGTCTACGGCTCGAGCTATTCCGATTACGCAAAAATCTTTGCAGACCGTATCGGTAAGATCACGGGCGTCCGTTTCACACTCTCTCCCGATAAAAACGAGACAGCAGATCATGAGATCGTCATCGGCTCGACCGCAAGAACAGGTGTTGCAACAGATTTCGGCGTTGACGATTTCGAGATCAAGGTAAGCGGCAAGAGCCTCCATCTGATCGCTCCCAACAAGACCGCTCTCGGCATGGGATGTGCTGAGCTCATCGAAAATCTTTCTGATGAAAGAACCGCCTACACCCTCTCCGAGCTCGCTCTCAAGTACACCCTTCCCGCATCCCGCGATTACATAAACGACATCGAATCCTTCCCTCTACACTGGGCAATGGAGTTCGATACTCCCGATTGGATGCTCGATTTCGATGAAAAATACGCCGCATCAATGGATCCCGCGGCAAGACTTATGTCCTGCGCGCACCGCGGAGACATGGTCTACTATCCCGAAAACTCTATCGAAGGCATCATCAGCGCGATCATGATGGGCTGTGACATGATCGAGATCGACCCCAGACTTACCAAGGACGGCGTTTTCATTCTTCTTCACGACGCAACCCTCACCCGCACGACCAACGTAGCCGAGATGGCGGGCAAAAACGGTCTTCCCACCTCCTATGACGTATCTGCATGGACATACGAGCAGCTGATGCAGCTGAATCTCAAGAACGGAACCGGAGGAGACAGCGCAAAGCTCACTCCCTATAAGATCCCGACTCTCGAGGAAGCCATCAAGGTCTGCGCAAACCGCATATTCATCCGTCTTGACGTCAAGGGCCCTTCGAACAGCGACCTTCCCTTCTGGAATTTCGAACGTGACATCTGGCCTCTCATGCAGAAGTACGAAAGCTACTCGAACATCATCTACACCTGGCACTCCTGGTTCAAGGCAAACAACTACAAACTGACAGACACCTACCGCGAGAAGGCTCTCTCTCTCTGCGGTAAGGCAGGTATCGTCTTCATCAGCGACCAGAATACTCTTGCAAACAACAATAAAGTCATCCGCGGACACGACTTCAACCCCGGAATCAGACTTTCCGTCAATTTTGCTGACATAAACTATAAGGACTACATTGAGCAAAACAAAACCAAGCTCAACTCCTACAAGGACAAGCTCCGCACATACGCCGACGTTCATAACGGCAACAACGAATCCCACGCATTCTACGCAGAGCTTTACGACGCGGGCATCAACTATATGCTCGTCAACAAAGCACTCTCGCTCTGCACATATATTGCGGATAATTTCAGCGCGACAGAGTATGAGAATTAAATGCAGAGGGCAGAGTTATGGAAGCTTTTCGAACTTTGTTCGAAAAGCAACAGGTTGCTGACAAACTCACAATAAAAAATAGCATATAGCAAAATGCATAAAAAGCAGAAAGTTATGTTCGCACTTGGGGTGCGGGGGTGAAGGGGGCGGCAGCCCCCTTCAAGAAAGGCGATGTCATTCTGAGGGCGCGAATACTTGCCAA
>JAZSMP010000041.1:0-7279 GCA_045535915.1 Eubacteriales bacterium
GGCTCCGGAACTGGTTCGGGATCAGGTTCGGGAACTGGTTCGGGAACGGGTTCGGGAACGGGTTCGGGAACAGGTTCGGGAACAGGTTCGGGAACGGGTTCGGGAACAGGTTCGGGAACGGGTTCGGGAACAGGTTCGGGAACAGGTTCGGGAACGGGTTCGGGAGCAGGTTCCGGCGCGGGTTCGGGAATGGTCACGGGAACAACCACGGGAACGGGTTCGGGAGCAGGTTCCGGCGCGGGTTCGGGTGCAGGAGCGGGAGTCGGTGCGAGTGTAGGTTCGGGGTCGGAAGCGGGCACGGGGGTGTCGGGATGTTCAATGCGTGCTCCGCAGGAATAACAGAATCTTGCATTCAGATATTGTTCGGCACCGCATTGTGTGCAGAAAAGTTTTTTCTTGTTTTCGTTGCTCATTATTTATACCCTCTTATAAATTATTATTAATTATCAAGCATTACGCCGTTTGCTTTCAGCTTTTCGCGCAGACGGCTGACGTTAAGTTCGCGGAGGTCTTCGTTTTCGGCAAGAGCCATTGCGACTGCCGTACCCGCAGCCTGACCGATGCCCATACAGGGAGGCATTACGCGTATTGCACCCGCCGCCTCGCAGTCAGCCGAGATACATCTGCCCGCTACGGCGAGGTTGGAGAACGCGGGCGGGATCATCGTGCCGTAGGGAATACCGTAGCATTTGCCCTCCGGAATGGTGATATATTCGTTGCTCTTGGGTCCGTATTTGCCGTGGACGTCAACCGAATTTGCCGCGAGAAGGATAGAGTCCTCGGGTACTTCGCAGCCAAGGATCGAATCTGTAGTCAGCGTTCTGATACCCTTGATATGCCTTGTTTCACGGATGCCGATAGTCGAGCCCGAGAGGATCAGCCTTGAATCTTCAAAGCCGGGGACATATTTTTTGAGAAATGCGAAGATCTCGCGGACCTGCCTGCGTCCTTCGATCTCACCTTCTGTCAGGCTTTCGGATTTTGTGCCGTCAATATGCATGACGCGCGAGGTGTTGATGCTGAATTCATCCTCTTCTACGCCTCTGAAAAGACCGATCGAAACGCGGTCAAGCGTCCAGTCGCCGGCTTCTTTGGCCTTTGCGACCCACCAATGGAGCGAGCGGTAGTTTACGCCGTCCTTGCGGTAGAAATTCTCCCAATTCTTTTCGATATCGGCATCGACTTTTTTGGTATCAACACCGCCGACGGTAAAGAACATAGTCGCGGGCTGCATCTTGCCCTGCGCATTGCCAACGCTGTATTCGGCACCGACTGCGGCAGCAAGGTCGCCGTCACCCGTACAGTCAATGAAGGCTTTGGCACGCACCGATGCGAGTCCTTCCTTCATTGCTACGATCAGGCGCGTAACTTTGTCTCCTTCCGCCTCTGCGTCAACGAGAGAAGTGTGGTAAAGGATCTTAACGCCGGACTCGAGGAGCATTTCATCGGCTACGATTTTGAGCGCCTCTGCCTTGAAGGGAGTTACGTGGATGTGACCTTTGTCGATGTATGATGTAAATGCGGTCTTTGACTGGATGTTGGATGGGTGGATGGCACCGCCGACCGCGATCAGACGCTCTACAAGCTCCTCGAAAAGACCGCGGATAAGCATTTTGTTTCCTCCGCTGTCATAGCAGGTCATGAAGGGTGCGACCATTCCCGCCGTTGCCATTCCGCCGCAAAAGGCGTTCTTTTCAATGAGAATGACGCGCGCGCCTTCTCTTGCCGTCGCAACCGCGGCGCAAAGTCCCGCCGGCCCGCCGCCTATGACGGCAACATCGCTCTCGAAGACCTCGGGGATCTTCTTGCTGTATGTAAATTCAGACATAGGAATCAGTCCTCTTTGCCAATTTTTCTAACATTATATCACAGTTTTTCCTATTTTTCAAGTGAGAATGCAATATCGGTTGAAAAAATATTAATATTGTGTGAAATGTGTTGATTTTTGTCTATAAATATATTATAATATATAATGGTTTTGTGCGGGCTTGTACAAATTCCAATATACGCGAGAGGATAAAAATGATATACGATTTGCAAAAAGCGGGACTTCTCAAGCGCGCTTCCGCTTATCTGCTCGATGTGATACTGCTTCTTATCGTGATAACCGGTGCGGCTTTCGGTCTTTCGGCTATACTCGGATACGACGCATACGTCGAGAAGCTTGAAAATATTTACGCCGATTACGAAAGAGAATACGGTATCGATTTTGATATCTCGCAGGAAGAGTTTACCGAACTCAGCGAAGAAGAGAAGAAGCTCTATGAGGACGTCAACCGCCTGATGAACGAAAATGATGAAGCTATCGAGGCTTACAATATGTCGGTCAATCTCGCGCTCGTCATCGCTTCGGTATCAATACTGATCGGTTACCTCCTGCTCGAATTCATCGTTCCGATAATACTTAAGAACGGTCAGACGGTCGGCAAGAAGGTCTTCGGTATCGCGCTTATCCGCCAGGACGGAGTAAGGATAACCAATCTTATGCTCTTTATCCGTACTATTCTCGGAAAATGCACCGTCGAAACGATGGTTCCGACTTATATAATGATAATGATCATCTTCGGTAGCCTTGGCATGACCGGAACCGTGATACTCGCGGGCATAGCGATCCTTCAGATCGCGCTTATCACAACCTCGAAAACCAATTCGGCTATTCACGATATGATGGCGGCAACCGTTGCCGTTGATATTCAGTCGCAGATGATTTTTGAAAGCGCAGAGGAACTTCTCGCTTATAAAAACAAACTCCAAGCGGAAAATGCCGCGAGAGACAGCTATATCCCGTAAATCTGAAAAAATTTAATGCAAATATAAAAAAGGATGCTACAAGATCATGAAAATCGTTTTGCAGAATCTGACTAAGGTTTTCCCGAGTCGAAACAAAAAGTCCAATGAAGAGGTCGTTGCAGTAAGCGATCTCACCTTCACCATCCCCGACGGTAAGCTTGTCGGTCTTCTCGGCCCTTCCGGCTGCGGTAAGAGTACCACTCTTTATATGATCAGCGGACTCCAGAAGCCCACCGGCGGACAGATCTTTTTTGGTGAAGACGACGTTACCACACTCTCTCCCGAGAACAGAGGCGTCGGTCTGGTATTCCAGAACTATGCTCTCTATCCTCACATGACAGTCAAGCAGAACATCCTCTTCCCCCTCCAGAACCTGAAGGGCGCGGATAAGCTTGACAAGAACACAATGCTCGAGCGTGCACTCGAGGCGGCAAGACTCGTACAGATCGACAATCTTATGGACCGTAAGCCGAGCGAGCTTTCGGGCGGTCAGCAGCAGAGAGTTGCGATCGCGCGCGCACTCGTAAAGATGCCCCGCGTGCTTCTTCTTGACGAGCCGCTCTCGAACCTTGACGCGCGTCTGCGTCTGCAGACACGTGAAGAGATCCGCCGTATTCAGCGCGAGACGGGTATCACCACCATCTTCGTAACCCATGACCAGGAAGAGGCAATGTCGATTTCCGACGTTATCGTAGTTATGAAGCTCGGCGTCGTTCAGCAGATCGGCAAGCCCCAGACTGTTTACGACAATCCCGTAAACCTCTTTGTAGCAAAGTTCCTCGGAACTCCTCCCGTAAACGTATTCAAGGCTAACGTAAAGGGCGGCAAGCTTTATATAAACGGCGAGGCTGTTCTCGACGTTCCCGGTGTCGCTGACCGCGACGTATTCGCCGCTATCAGACCCGAGGGCTTCATTCCCGATGAAAAGGGTGCTATGAC
Source organism: Eubacteriales bacterium (assembly GCA_045535915.1). GTDB lineage: Bacteria > Bacillota > Clostridia > Oscillospirales > CAG-272 > CAG-390. The sequence goes on from JAZSMP010000041.1 coordinate 3,730, forward strand.
CTGCGAGCTTTCTTCCATCGAAGTTATGGGACGCGACGTAAGCATTGTTTCCAAAAACGAGGCTATGCTCACTCCCACCATCCGCTCCATCGTCGATGCCGACTACAAGGTATCCGCGAGTGCGCAGAACGTTAAGTTCAACCTCAAGCCTCACAAGGTATTCATCTTCGACTCCGAGACAGAGGAGAGGATCTATTTCGGCGACCAGACCGCTCCCGAGACCGGTATCTGAGGTGAAAATCCATGAAAAATTTCCTGCAAAAGATCAAGTTTGATCAATGGAAGGCGTGGATATATCTCTCGCCCGCCGTTGTTCTCTTGCTCATATTCACAGTCTGGCCGATATTCAATACGCTCCGCATGGCGTTCTGGAACGGCTACGGACTTTTCAAGGAGATAGGCGGCGATCTTCAGTTTGAGTTCGGTATCAAGAACTTCAAGTGGGTTGTCGGCTACGGCGGATTTATCGACTGCCTCAAGAACACAATGCTTCTGACAGTCCTTACAGTTCCGATCTCCACCATCCTCGCGCTTGTGATCGCGGTTTGTCTGAACGCTATCAAGCCCTTCCAGAGATTTCTTCAGACTATCTTCTTCCTTCCCTACGTAACCAACTCGATCGCTATCGGAATGGTATTCGAGGCTATGTTCAATATCGTCGGATTTGGCACAACAATGCCTTCCTACGGTATTATCAATAACATCCTCGGCGTTTTCGGTATTGATCCTGTCAACTGGATCAATGCGGGCTCGGGCTATTGGGCAAACATCGCTGTTCTTACCGTTTATATCGTATGGAATGCGCTGCCTTTCAAGATTCTGATCCTTCTCGGCGGTCTCCAGAGTGTAAACAAGCAGTATTATGACGCCGCCAAGATCGACTCGACGCCCCGTCTGCGCGTATTTTCCAAGATCACGGTTCCGCTTCTTTCTCCCATGATCGCGTACGTTGTCATCACCGGCTTTATCGGAGGATTCAAGGAATACTCCAGCATCGTCGGTATCTTCGGTGACGATATGCAGGCGGTCGGAGGCGAATCGCTCAACACCATGGTAGGTTACATCTACAAGCAGCTCGGCGCTAACCACGAAGGTGACGCCAGCGCTGCAGCTCTCATTCTTTTTGCTATCATATTTGTCGTAACCATGATAAATATGTACGTCAGCAAGAAGAAGACCCATTATTGACGGAGGTGCACCATGGCTGATAAACTTATGTCTACAATGCATGAAAAAGACATGCAGAAGGTGACTCTCAGTCAGAAGATCACCAAGGTTGCCGTACAGTTCTTCCTTTACGCATTCCTCATCATAATGGCGCTTATCATCGTATTCCCCTTCTACTGGATGATTATTTCGTCGCTTAAGAACACGGCGGAGTACCGTCTTCCCGTTCCCACCCTCTTCCCGAAGGAGATAATGTGGGGCAACTATATTGAAGCGTTCACCGCCGCAAACCTTGGCAAGCTCTTCATGAACACCGTTTACGTCGGTATCGTATCCACGATCCTCTCGCTCGTTATCACGGTCCTTTCGGCTTTTGCTTTCGCAAGACTCGAGTTCAAGGGCAAGAACGCGCTCTTTGCGGCTCTTCTTGCAACTATGATGATCCCCGGCGAGCTCTTTACGATCACGAACTACGTTACAGTAACCAAGTTCGGATGGCTCGATTCCTATACCGTTCTTATCGTACCCTTCCTTGTCAGCGTTTTCTATATCTATCTGCTCCGTCAGAACTTCCTGCAGATCCCCAACGAGCTCTATCTTGCCGCAAAGGTTGACGGCACGACCGACCTCAAGTATCTCTGGAAGGTTATGATCCCGCTCTCGCTTCCCAACCTTATTTCGATCACCATTCTAAAGATGATGGGCGCGTGGAACTCCTACGTATGGCCACGTCTCGTTACCTCGACCGACGACTACCGACTCATCACAAACGGTCTTCGTGACGCCTTCACCGATATGTCGGGTCAGGCTAACATCCCCGTTCAGATGGCGGCGGTTACAGTCGTATCCATCCCGCTCTTCCTCGTATTCATCTTCCTTCGTAAGTATATTATGAAGGGCGTTTCGAGAAGCGGTATCAAGGGATAAAATCAAAAATTTATCAGGTTAAATGCAGATACGCCAACGTCTGCTTAACAAAATAAAAAACAGAATTGAAAGGATTTCAGAAATGAAAAAGAGAATCATCTCGCTCCTCCTCGTTCTCGCTATGCTCGTAAGTGCAGTTGCAATGGTAAGCTGCACAGGCTCCGGTGACTCCGGCAACGGCGGCGAAAACGGTGGCAACGGCGCAAACAAGGTCAGATACGACGTACCCGCAGAGGGCTACGACGGAAGCGCTGTAACCATCACCTTCTACCACTCCATGGGCGCAAGGCTTCAGACTGTACTCGACACCTATATCCCCGAGTTCAACAAGCTCTACCCCAACATTACCGTTGAGCACTCTTCTCAGGGTGACTACGACGGAGTACGCGATCAGATCAAGACCGCGCTCACCGCAGGCAACCAGCCCAACATTGCTTACTGCTATCCCGACCACGTTGCTCTTTACAACGTAGCAAAGGCGGTAGTTCCGCTCGATAACTTCATCGAGAGCACCATCACCGTTACTGATGCTAACGGCAACACCTCCGCACTCGGCTTCACTGCCGAGCAGATCGCGGACTTCATCCCCGGCTACTATGCTGAGGGTACCGCATTCGACGCTGCGGGCACTATGTACACTCTCCCCATGTCCAAGTCCACCGAGGCTCTCTACTACAACAAGACCTTCTTCGATCAGCACGGTCTTTCTGTTCCCAAGACCTGGGAAGAGATGGGCAAGCTTTGCGAGCAGATCAAGGCTATCGACCCCGATTGCGTACCTCTCGGCTATGACTCCGAGGCTAACTGGTTCATCACCATGTGCGAGCAGTACGGCTCCGAATACACCAGCCTCGACAAGAACGCTCACTTCAAGTTCGATAACGATACCAACCGCGGCTTTGTAAAGATGTTCCGCGAGTGGCACCAGAAGGGTTGGGTTACCACCGAGGAGATTTATGGTTTTTATATTTTGGGTTTTTTTATTGTTATTGAGGGTTAGAAGTGTTATATGGTAATCGGTTCCACCGGCGGCGCAAGCTACCAGCAGCCTCCTCAGGTTGACGGCAAGGCTCTCTTTGAGACCGATATGGCAACTCCTCCCCAGATCAATCCCGACGCTCCCAAGGTAATCTCTCAGGGCCCCTCCCTCTGCATCTTCAAGGACTCGAATCCTCAGGAAGTTGTAGCATCCTGGCTCTTCGTTAAGTTCCTGACAACCAACGTAGAATTCCAGGCAGCGTTCTCAATGGCATCGGGTTATGCTCCCGTTATCCAGTCTGTTCAGTCCAACCCCGTATATCAGCAGTGGCTTGACGCCGCTAACGGCATCAACAACCTCACCGCAATGAGCGTTAAGCTCGCTCTCTCCCAGAGCAACGCATACTTCGTATCTCCCGCGTTCAACGGCTCTTCCGCAGCACGTGACGAGGTAGGTAAGCTTATGCAGAGCGCACTC
>JAZSMP010000275.1:0-1558 GCA_045535915.1 Eubacteriales bacterium
AAGCGCAACATACATGGGTATCGAGCAAAACTGGAAGGGGAAGGCGTACCATTGATAATTCGAGGTAATGACCCCGTCATTAACATCAAAGGTGAAGGAGATCTGCTTGTATACCTCCAGGGCGATGCAAACGATAGCGTAGACTAAAAGTATTTTTCTGATCGTTTTATCCGAAGGCGATCTGAAATATCTGCAAAGAAGGAAGCAGGAAAGCGCGGCGATCATAACAAAGCAGATATGGAATATTCCGTAAGGCTCGGGTGTCGGCATAGTCATGTCGAATAATTCTATGATTGAAGCAAAGAATGTTTCCAAAACAAGTCCTTTCTGAGCAAATGTCAGTTCTTATCGTCGCCTTTTTCTCTGATGATCAGCTTGATGGGTGTGCCCTTGAAGCCGAAGGTGTTGCGCAGGCAGTTCTCAATGTATCTCTGATAGGAGAAATGGAAGAGTTCTGCATTGTTGCAGAAGATGACAAAGGTGGGCGGCTGAATTCCGATCTGGGTCATATAGTAGATCTTGAGCCGCTTGCCCTTATCGGACGGCGGCTGTACACGGATCATGGCATCGCGCAGTACGTCGTTGAGCATACCCGTGGTGATACGCATTACCGACTGACCGTAAACGTAGTCGATATGTTCAAAGAGGTTGGTTACTCGCTGACCCGTCAGCGCAGAAACGTACATGATGGGTGCGTAGGGCATGTAGCCGAGAGCTACGCGGATCTTGTCATTGTATTCGTTGACGGTGGAATTGTCCTTATCGGGGATAGAATCCCACTTGTTTACCACGATGATCGAGGCTCTGCCGGCTTCATGGGCAATTCCCGCGATCTTTTCGTCCTGCTCGGTGATGCCCTCTGCGGCGTCGATCATGATAAGGCAGACGTCGGCGCGGTCAACGGCGGTATGCGAGCGGAGGACGGAATAGTGCTCGACAGCGTCCTTGATCTTTGCCTGACGGCGGATTCCCGCGGTGTCGATGAAGGTGTATGTGCCGTACTGATTTGTTACGACTGTATCGACGGCATCGCGCGTTGTTCCGGGAATATTGGAGACGATAAGTCTCTTTTCACCGACTATGCGGTTGATGAGCGAGGATTTGTTTGTGTTAGGCTTACCGATGACGGCAACCTTGATGCCGCTTTCCTCTTCCTCGGTCTCCGACATCTCCGGAAGTGCGGCAATAGCGGCGTCGAGCATATCGCCGGTTCCCGTACCGTGAACAGAGGATACGGGGATGGGATCGCAGTCGAAGCCGAGCTCGTAGAATTCATAGAATTCGTAGGGCAGGTCGCCGATGCGGTCGCATTTGTTGATGACGGGGATGATGGGCTTGCCGCTCTTTTTGAGCATTACGGCAATTTCGCGGTCGTTTGCGGTGACGCCCGTGCGGACGTCGCAGACAAAGAGGATGACATCTGCGCTCTCGATTGCGATCTCCGCCTGGAGACGCATCTGCGCGAGGATGATATCGTCGGTCTTGGGCTCGATACCTCCGGTATCAATGACGACAAGGCTTTTGCCGCACCATTCGGTCTCGCCGTAAAGGCGGTCAC
>JAZSMP010000133.1:0-2095 GCA_045535915.1 Eubacteriales bacterium
GACCTCTGGCAGTGGATCTGCGGACTTCCCGTAAAGGTTCACGCAAAGATGAAGTACGGTAAGTGGCACGATATCGAGGTCGAGGACGACGTAAGCTGTTTCTGCGAGTACGCAAACGGCGCAACCGGTACATTTATCACCTCCACGGGCGACTGTCCCGGCACCAACCGCGTTGAGATCGTCTGCGACCGCGGAACGCTCGTCTGCGACAAGGCCTCACTTAAGCTCTACAGACTTAACCCATGGGAACCCGAATATTCGAGAACGACCAAGAAGGTCTTCGGCAAGCCCGAGGTGATCGAGGAGACACCTGTGCTTGAGGGCGAAAATACCCAGCACGTCGGCGTTCTGAACGCTTTTGCCGATGCAATTCTGAACGGCGGCAAGCTTATAGCCGACGGACGCGAGGGAATAAACGGACTTATGATCTCAAACTCGATGCATCTCTCGGATTGGCTCGGACGCGAAGTCGATCTTCCCATCGACGAGGAGCTTTATTACAGTCTCCTTCAGGATAAGATCACAACCTCGCGCAAGAAGACAACGCAAGCTGTTGACGGCGATACCGAAGGATCATATTAAAGTCAAAAAGGCTGCTCTGACGGGCAGCCTTTTTGAGTGCAGAGTGCAGAGTGCAGAGTTAAGGAAAATTTCCGTCGCTTCGCTCGGAAATTATTGATTATTGAATAAAAATATGGTATCATTATATAAATGGAAAAGAATATGTCAAGTTGCACAAAAGCGGGGTGATTGTTTTGTGCAATTCGATGAATATAAAATTTTTATATTTCCGATGCGACGGTTTGGCAGGTTTTGGGTACTTAAAGGGTGAAGGGAGGAAATGCCAATGGATGACAAAAGAATAGTCGAATTGATATACGAAAACAACGAAGATGGATTGCACGCGGCGGAGAAGAAATACAGCGGACTTTGCCGCTCGATCGCGGCAAATATTCTGACGGAGGACAGTGACTGCGAGGAATGCGTCAACGATGCGCTTCTGGCGCTCTGGAACAACATTCCGCCCGAGAAGCCGGATAATCTTTGCGCTTACATAGCAAGGCTTGTGAAGAATCTGGCGCTCAAGCGCACGCGCTCGAACAATATGTGGAAAAGGCGCGCAAATTACAATGCGGCGGGCGACGAGCTGCTCAGCCTGATTCCCGAGGGAATGAGCCTCGCCGAAGAATACGAGGTAAAGCAGATCGGAGTTGTGGTCAATAAGTTTCTCGGCAGCTTGTCAAAGCGCGACCGCGACGTATTCATTATGCGCTATTGGTACCGCGACACGGTGCCCGAGGTAAGTAGGCAGATGAATCTGTCCGAAAGCCTGATCAAATCGCTCTGCGAAAGGCTGAGAAAAAGATTGCGCGAAGAACTCGCAAAGGAGGGAATTATAGTATGAGCGAACGGGTATTTAAAGACACGAGACTTCTTGAAGCTCTCGAGTTTATAGACGATGAATATATCGCCTCGGCGGCGAGGTACAAAATGAAGTACGAGGCACAGCCCGCCGAGCCGCCCAAAATGACGTGGAGGACGCCCTTCAAGCATTGGAGACAGTTCGTTGCTTTGGCGGCGTGCATCCTCTTACTTTCCATAGCTTCCCCGCTGGTCAGTTACATCGCGGAAGTTATAAGAGACTTTAACGCCGGCGCGGGAAGCTCAAGCGAAAATTCAAGTGAATTGTTAACAGAGCCAGAAATAACTAACGGAATGTATGACGAGTATATTTTGACTGAAGAAGATATAGCAGAAATCAATGCTGCATATTTCAAAGAAGTTGTTCTCGACGACCCTACCTTTGCAGATTTGGATGAGGCAACTCTAAATGCATTAAGAGAAAAAACAATTCTTATTGGTAGTATTGAAGAAGCTACACAACGGTTATCCAACTATTATTTCTTGGGAAAATATGGTAATTCATTTGTCATTATTATTCAGCCAAATGTACAATCCGCCCAGAGCCGCATTTATACTATTGGTAAATATGAGTTCACAATCTTAGCCCACGGGACAATGGTGATATGTTACAATTCTCAATTTTATAGTCCGGAAAAAGCATATGAAATGGGAGCTTTCACGGAATATGATG
>JAZSMP010000328.1:0-4683 GCA_045535915.1 Eubacteriales bacterium
ACCCGATCCTCATCAACGGTTGCAACATGGGTACGGGAGGTGCGGCTGTTGCAACTATGATAAGCCAGACCGTCAGCTTCACAATTTTATTTGTCATTTTCCTATGTGGCAAGTCGATAGTAAGGATCGACTTTAAGAGCATCAGCCGACGCTTCGCCGACTACAAAGCCATCGTAACCACCGGTATCCCCACGATATTCCGTCAGGGACTTGCAAGCGTGGCGTCCGCGGCACTCAATATCCAGGCTATCGAATACGGCGAAGAGGCTACGGGTGCCGCCATCACGATCGCAAACAAGATCTATATGCTCGTAAGAAATATTATCATCGGTCTCGGTCAGGGCTTCCAGCCTGCCGCAGGTTACAACTACGGTGCGGGCAACAAAAAGCGTACTTGGGAGTGCTTCACCTTCTCTGTCAAGGTCGGCACAGCCATTTGCCTTTTCTTCGCGGCATTTTCCGCATTATTTGCCGAGCAGATCATGTGGTTCTTCAGCGACGATGCCGAGGTCGTCGCTATCGGCACGGAAACACTCTATTTCCTCTGCATCTGTATTCCCTTCATGGCGTTCAGCACATACGTCAACCAGCTTTACCAGGGTCTCGGCTTCAAAGCAGTCGCAACGCTCCTTGCGAGCTGCCGCCAGGGCATCTTCTTCCTTCCCACGGTACTTCTCCTCCCCTTTGCGCTTGACCGCATAGGCGTTCAAGCATCCCAGCCGATCGCAGATATGTGCACCTTCTTCTTCTCGATCCCCTTCATAATCCACTTCTACAAGAAATACATCAGCGAAAGGAAAGTCAGCAATGACTAAGCTTCTCTTTATACTCATTGCCCTCATCGGCGGGTCCTTTTCGATCTTCCTCTCTGTCATTCAGGCACGCTCTGCAAGCAATCCGACTCCCGAAAACCTCTCCGACGTCTATGATGCCGAGACCTATACCAAATGGAAGCAGTACAGCGCGGAACATTCGCGTCTGAGCATCATTTCCTCGGTCATCACCGGAATCGTCATACTCGCGCTTCTCTTCACCGATGCCTATGCGGCATTCGCCTCGCTCTTTCCCGATACACCTCTCATGCAGATCCTCTCGGTCATTCTGCTTGAAACCGTACTCAGTACCCTCAGCGGAGTCGTTGAAAGCTATATATCGAACATGGTCATCGAACAGAAATACGGCTTCAACCGAACAAGCATCAAAACCTTTATCGGCGACAGAATCCGCTCGCTTCTGCTCGGCTTCGTCCTCTCCTTCCTTCTCGCATATGCAGTCTGGGGCTTCTATTCGCTCGTAGGCATATGGATGATCCCGATCTTCGCGGGCGCAATGCTCATCTTCAGCCTCGTTATTTCCTTCCTCTACCCTATCTTCAGCCGTATCGGCAACAAATTTACGCCTCTTGAAGAGGGTGAACTGCGCGACAGTCTTATGAACCTTCTGATCAAGCACGGCTACAGCGTAAAGGCTATCGAGGTTATGGACGCATCGCGCCGTACCACAAAGCTCAACGCTTATTTCACAGGTTTTGGAAAGCTGAAGACCATCGTTCTCTACGACAATCTGGTGAATTCTATGTCTCCCGACGAGATCTGCGCCGTATTTGCGCACGAACTCGGTCACGGACTCTACAAGGACGTCACCAAGCGTCAGATCCTCAATTTCTTTAATATGCTCATTATGGGAGCTGCCGCGTGGGTCGCCGTCAGCTTCGCCGAGCTTCACATCGCCTTTGGCTTCGAGGATGTCAACTATGGCTTTGCATATATACTTATGGGCATCGGCCTCGGTGTTATCATGCCTCTGACCGGCATCGTCATGAACGCTTACAGCCGTTTTGCCGAATACCGTGCCGACAGACAATCGGTCTCCGAGGGCTACGGTCCCGCAATGATAACAGCACTCAAAAAGCTCGCGCGTGAGAATTTCGCTCACCTCGCGCCCTCGAAGATCAACGTCGTGCTCGAATACAGCCATCCTCCGCTCAGCGAAAGAATCGCAGCGGTTGAAAAGGAAATTAAAAAATCAAAATAATTTTGCGTTTTGTGACCGAGTCACGGAATATTCCCGACCGTTGTGGTATAATTATGTCAATAAAACAACACGGAGGAAAATACAATGTCCGAAAACAGAACCTGCGATCTCAAACCCGTCGATACCAAGTCCGTAAAGGATTTCAAGATCTGCAACTGCAAAAACGTAACCTATTTCAATATTCTCGACGCCCTCGATAAGCATACCAATGTAGAAAACCTCCTTGACGTATTCGCGGACGTTCAGAAGACCACTCATTGCTCGACAGGCTGCGGTGGATGCTATGACAGGGTCCTCGAAGTCATTTCGGATACGATGATGAATAAGTAATATGCTTTTTCACATAAAAAAGCAATAAAAACTATTTTTATCAAAAAAACTTTTAAAAAAGCTAAAAATACTATTGACAAGCAAGAGATTTTGTGGTATAATATTCAAGTCGCAAGGCGCACGTTGCGGACAGCAGTTTGCAGAAGGTACGCCGAGCGTCAGATCTGGGTGTGGCGCAGCTGGTAGCGCGCTACCTTGGGGTGGTAGAGGCCGCAAGTTCAAGTCTTGTCACTCAGACCAAAATCGGAGGTTCATAACGAACCTCCGATTTTTCTTTATTTTACGGGCTTTTTCGGGCTTTTTGGTGTCTGCACCGCCTCGAAAACGTCCGCTTTTTTTTGCTCAAAATCGGGCAAAAACCGGGTACGACCACATGTTTGACCACATTTGTCACGAAAAAGCTATATTCCATAAGGGTTTTTGACACTTTGCGATTTTCATTTTATGCAACACGACGGCGGTTCTCTGCTTTGAGAACCGCCGTTTTCCTGTCTTGCATCATATATATTTCATTATTGTATTGAACAATTCTCTCAAGCGAAAAGAACCCAGATTATCATAATTATGAGCTTGTACAAATTCAAATCGCTTATGAAAAGATTTTAAATAATCAACATAAACAGGAACTTGTCCAAATTGATCAGCAGTTATATCAATGATTAATCCTTCCGCTATATCGCTTTCAGAATAATTGGCATTAATAATCGATGATTCACATTGCATTCCACTATAACCACTCAAAACCACTCTTATGTCTTCTGGCAAATAAGTCGTATATGGAGTGGGTGATAAAACTCGGTCGTCTTTAACAACGAGCCAGGCGTGGCTTTGATCCCCTTCTTTCCCTTCAACATAGATTGTTTCGATCTCATTCATCCGCAAAAATTCAGCTAACAGATAGCAAGTGTCACCGCAACAACCGCGTGGGAACGAAGGAAATTCGCGTAGCAATATACTTTCATCTCTTGCATCATCAATAGCTCTTCTAAATTGTACTACATAATCATAAATATATTCTCTGTTTATTATCATTTCAGTCTATCTCCTAACTTAAATCAATACTTCACCGCACTCCTAATAGTTCTATCACCATTATGCAATTATTATCACTTGTTATTCAAGTGTTCTGTTCATTGCCTCAATCTCAGCCTTACTATAAAAGCGTAAAGTAGGAATAACTCTTTGGAGATTTTGCCAAGTTGTATATCCATAAAACGCTTCCAGTATTTTCTCTTTATTCGTTGGCTTGATTGTTTCTAACTCTAACTGCTTTTTTAGCGCTTCCAAAGTAAGATCTGAAGTATATCTACAATCAGCATCAACAATATAAAATGCATACACTTTTTTGTTTGAGAAATTGAGTGTCCCCTGAATGTGACGAATCATTTGATTTCTAAACTCGTTGTCATCATGCAGATGTGTTGTTTTAGTAGTGATATGGGATTCAGTCCACTTTCCCTCACAGATAATTATGTAATCGTCGCCTTCAATATAAATATCGGGATTGGTACACCCTTCAAAAATGTACCAGGCCTTGGAAAGCGGCTCATTTTCGTATGTTTCATCTAAAAGCCGTCGAGCTTCTATTCGTGCTTTTTCTCTATCTGCTGAAGACTCAATTCCAAACAGAGCATTTCTTTTTGTGCCATAATTGGCAATTTTCTTGTGTTCCTTAACAGCTAAATAATCGATCAATGCTGCCAGGTGTTGCTTTGGAGGTTTCAATTGTTTTTCTCGATCACCACACCAAAACGCATTCAGATCGCTCGGATAGCTTAATGGAGGTAATCCCACCATCTGAATAAATTTTTCGAAATACTCTTCATTGCTCTTTATTACGTCTACAAGCGGAACAACTCTGTACTTTGAACTATCATATTTTCCCATAGTCAACGCTCCACCGCAACCTTAATAACTCCGTCGCGTTTATTTTCAAACAGCTCATACGCCTCGTCGATCTTTGAGAGCGGATAGGTATGCGTGATCAACGGCTCGGTATCGAGCTTTCCCTCGGCAATGAGCTTCAGCGTTTCCTCGCAATCGCAACCGTCAACGCCGCCGGTCTTGAAGGTCAGATTCTTGCCGTACATATCCGGCAGAGGCAGAGTCTGCGCCTTGTCGTAAAGCGCCACAACCGTAACAATTGCATTCGGGCGCGCGCACTGCCACGCAAGCTCGAAGGTGTTCTCTGCTCCGGCTACCTCAAACACCCCATCCGCGCCGCCGTGATCGCTGTTCTCGCGAACAAAATCAAGGCATTTTTCGGGTGTTGTCGCCAGCACATCGGGATAGTGCTCGTTCACAAACCTGATGCGGTTC
>JAZSMP010000064.1:0-4245 GCA_045535915.1 Eubacteriales bacterium
TTGAGTGATCACATCATCGTTAAATATGGCGGGATGAGATCTTCCGTGAGACAGGATTTCGCAAGCCTTTTGCAAAAAAGATTCGGGTGTATCTTTGGTATAGCACAAACCGACAGAGGGGTAAACCAATTTGATGTCATCAACGACCTGCATCAGCATTTCGGTCAGCTCATTCGCTACGATATCTCCTTTTTCGTCTCTGCCGCCAACCATATAGCCGCTTGAAAGCCCTGACGGTACGCGCATATTGATCTGAATACCGAGGCAGTCGAGCAGCTCTTGCGCGGCTTCTTTCGTTATCATTCCTTTTTCGATATCGTTCTTGTAATAAGGATAGAGATACCTGTCGGGATGACCCAGCTGGAATTGTTGGTGCCCAAATCTAAACGGGTTCAAGGAAAGGCAATACGTCACAAAATGAACCGACTGCACCGCCTCATAAAAGCTCTGCGCCGGCTCGGCAGGTACTTTTTTGCAAATTTCGGCGATCCGCAAAAGCTCTTTTTTTCGCTGCTCATCGCATTCCTCTTTTGCTAATTGAACCGCAAGCGCAGAATAGTTTTCCGAATGTTGAATGACAGCCAGCAGACATACCTTAGCTGTGGAATAGAAATCTGATTGCTCGGGGGGGCAGGTCTTTTCATATTTCTCAATGCGTGCAATAATGCCTTTTAATCCGCAAGACAGTAAGAGCTCATAATCGATCGCCATATGGGAATCCTGACCGCCTCCCGCTAGGCTGCATCTTTCTTTTGCGATTTTCTTATAGGTGTTCTCCCACTCTTTTTTTTCGAAATCGTTGAGCTCATTTTTTATTTCACCCACAATCAATTCACCGCCGGATATATGGGGAGTCAATTCCGAAAAGGAGAAGAAAAACGCATCGGCATACCTTAGGTAGTCCGAACCATTTTTATTCTCAATATATCGTTTGTAAAATTTGTAAAAGAATTCATCATTGATATGCGAATGACAAAGAGCATTCATGCGTAATTTTTCAATCCTACTCATATTTACCTCCGAAATATAAACTTATACTTGCATTATATCATAATAAATGATATAATAATAGTAAATATGAGCTATAATTATGTAAAATCATTTCAAAATATGGGGAGATAATATGAATATAAAATTTCATTGCAGTGAAGAATCAAACTTCAAAAGGCAGAATAGCTTTGTACGCGCATTTACGTATACCGAGTATTCAATCGAGCCGCACAATCACGATTTTTATGAAATGAATATCGTTATGGGCGGAACGGGGTGTCATCAAATTGAAACGGCAAAATTTTCCGTAAAAACGGGGGATGTTTTTGTTATTCCCCCTATGACTGTTCATGCTTATTACAACACTGATCACTTGGAAGTCTACCATATCCTTCTAAAAAAGGATTTCGTAATGGGTAATCAAGATGAAGCAATGACCATGCCCGGTTTTTTGCAGCTTGTGGAAATTGAACCGTTTCTGCGTCAGAATTGTTCGGAATCTATGTTTTTGCACTTAAATCCTGCAGAACTATCCGAAATAAAAGCTGAATTTAAGTTTATTGAGAAAAACGGAGCTTTTGATCAGGGAGTCTTTTCATCACTTCACCGTCATACAACTTGGAAAATTCTTTATTATCTCTCGTATCTTCTTCATAAACAGAACGATTGTGAAAAAACACCGGTACCGACAAAATACCGACAGGAGATATTAGATACACTTGAATATTTGCATCAGAATTTTTCGGAAAAGATTACTATCGATGGGCTGGCTGAGCGTGCCTATCTTTCGCGCTCTACATTTATTCGGAGCTTTCAAGTATTCTGCGGTTGCTCTCCAATTCAGTATCTGACAAAATACCGTACGAAAAAAGCAATGGAATTGTTGGGAAATTCCACAATGTCCAAAACCGAAATCGCGCATTTCTGTGGCTTTTATGATCTATCTCATATGGAACGGAGCATCAAAACATATGGACTGCCACATTAAAACAAAAAAGAGAAGATCTTGCGAAGAAAAATTGCAAAATCTTCCCTGAAAAATCGATTATTCAAGCTCAGATCCCATCCACACGGCGTTTTTGACGCCCCGCATCTATTGAAATCGCACTATGAAAAATGGGTATAAAAAAGCCCAGAAGCCTTGCGGCATCTGGGTTTTTTGGGTTGGCATCCAAATTGGGTGCATAACATGGTTGCGGGGAGGGTGAACAAGGATTTTCTTTGCCCTGTTGCGGTGCCCGACAAATCTTCGCAATACTTTGCTCGATTTCTCGACCGCTGCCACCTCATCGGCTCGCTTTTTCGTCCACTGGACGCGCTTCGCCTCTTCGCCCCCTTCCCTTCGTCCCGAAGGTCAGGAAACTCAATTCTTCTCATAACAAACAAATAAAGGCAACCCGATAAAAACTCGTAAAAAGTATCGGAGAACTTTTTGCGAAAAGGAGGAGCAGGCAGTTACGCCATTGCTCTTTTATATGAAATAAAAGAGCAAGACATTTTGCCTTGCTCCGACGTGTGTTGTACAGCCAATTTAGATGCCACAGCGAAAAAGTCAATAAAATCAAGGGATTTGGAGCTTTGGAGACGGTTTTATGTGCAACCTAAATAGATGCTCTTCAAGTCAAATTCCCCAAGTCTCTATCATTTCTTTGGATGGCTCGGAAATATCATTACAAATATACTTTCTGTCCAGTAATTCATATTTGTATGAACCAATCCTGTGATACGGCATCATCTGAATTCCCTGACAAAATTTCATAGATTCACGAATCGTTTTCAATGACTTGAAATGAGACTCGCGATCATTTAATGTTGGAATAATGGGCGCGCGAATGATAAACGGAATTTTCTTGTCATTGACGAGCTTTAAGTTTCGCAGAATAGTTGTCAAGGATACTCCCGTATACTGCTTATGCCTTTCTTCGTCTGTTTCCTTGATATCGAACAATACGAGATCGCAATGCTCAAGCACCGTAAACAGCGCTTTTTCGTTAGCAAATCCGCTTGTTTCTATCGCGGTGTGAATTCCATTCTCACGGCATTTCCGAAGCAGCTCGGCAGTAAATTCAGGTTGAAAGAGCGGCTCACCCCCGGAAACGGTAACACCACCTCCCGAGGTTTCGTAAAATACCTTATCCCTTGCGACCTCACTATAAACCTCGTCCACCGTGATGCTTTTTCCGTAAAGTTCCAACGCTCCGGTAGGACAAACCTCGGCGCAAGCACCGCAGCCGATGCACATCTTTCGTTCGAATTTATGCATTGCTTCAAGTGAGTGGCAATTTTTGTGGCACACGACCGCGCAACGTCCGCAAGAAACACATTTTTTTGAATTGTACATAATCTCGTGTCGTTTTGCCTGTGATTCGGGATTATGGCACCAAATACAATGTAATGGGCATCCTTTTAAAAAGACCGTTGTTCTGATACCGGGACCGTCATCGGTGCAAAAACGCTGGATATTCAGAATTGTTCCAATTATCATATACGATGCTCCGTTCGTAAAATAACCTCTTGCTGCATTTCGGGCGACAGCCTTGTAAAGTAATCGCTGTAGCCTCCGATCCTGACAACAAGATCGCGATACTCATCGGGGTTTTGCCGTGCTTTTTCAAGCAACTCCTTATCCGTCACATTGATCTGAATTTCAAAACCGCCTCGAATCATAAATACTTTTATCAAGCCTTGCATGATGTTTAAGGAGTCCTTTCCCAATGTGCTTTTTGCGAATTTCATATTAACCGCAACGCCGCCGATAAGCTCGTGATGCTTCCACTTGGTGGAAGAAAGTATCGATGCGGTCGGGCCGTTCATTTCTCTTCCTTGGCAGGGCCCCGAGCCGTCTCCGAGAGGAAATCCCGCGAGTCTGCCATCGGGTGTTGCTCCTGTTTTTCGTCCAAACCGCTCGTGCATGACCCAACAAAAAACACTTGGGATCAGCTTGCCCGATGGTAATTCTCCCATATATTTTTTGCATTCGGAAACGATGTGACTTGTAAACATACCGAAATATTGATCGATCTCATCCATATCGTTTCCGTATTTTGGCAGACCATAGAGCAATCTCTGACGCAAGGCTTCGTTTCCTTCAAAATTATGATCCAATATTTCCTTCAGCTCACAAATCGTATATTCCCTGTTCTCGTAAACTATCTTTTTCAGCACATAGATCGAATCCACAAGATTCGCCATTCCAACAAAGCTTGGCATGATCCAATTATATCTTGCTCCACCTCTTTCAATATCGGTTCCCAA
>JAZSMP010000182.1:0-9945 GCA_045535915.1 Eubacteriales bacterium
GGCAACATCGCCGATGGGGGTAAAACGCGAAGGCACGGTGGCGTAGAAATCGGGATTCTTCTCCCAACGGTCTGTTCTGATCATACCCGGAAGCACGGCGTTGACGCGGATATTATACTGTCCGAGGTCGATCGCCAGCGCGCGCATCAGACCGAGCTGACCGCCCTTGGACGCGACGTACGCCACGCGGTCGGGGATCGCGCGGTATGCGGTATTCGAATTGATGAAAACGATGCTTCCGCCGCCGTTTTCCTTCATTCTTGCCGCCGCGTGCTCGCAGAGGCAGTAATTCCATACAACATTTGTGTTGAGCACCTTCATAAAATCGGTGATCGGATTTTCAAATATCTTCTGACCGAGACCCTGATCCGCGGCGTTGAGAACGAGAGTTTCAACAAAAATACCCTTTTTATCAAGGAAAGCAAACAGTTCGGAAATACCGTCCTCGTCCACCGTTCTCTCGTCAAGAAGCGAGTCGATCGCACAGCCGATGATATTCACTTTCGGGAATTTCGCGCGGTACTTCTTCTCTGCCGCGGCGACCTTCCCCGGGTCTCTGCCCGTAAATACGATATTTTTGCCCTCCGAGGCAAATTTTTCTACGATTGCAACGCCCGTGTTGACCGTCGCGCCCGTTATAAGTACACTTTTCATTTTACTACCTCAAAATTAAACGAAGTTTTGAAATCGGGGGTCAGAAATAGAAAGCGGTTTCCGGAGGACGGATATCGGTCAGCGCGCCCGTGTAATGGCGGAGGGTATGCGGCTGATAGGGATGCTTGAGGCATTCTTCCTCATTGATCTCAATGCCGAGACCCGGCTTCGAGGGGATGGTGATATAACCGTCGGAGTATTCAAGCGACTCGTTCGTGACGTCGGCGCGCCAGGTAACGTCGCTGTACATGATCTCGAGGATCGAGAAATTCGGACAGCAAGCCGCAAGCTGCAGAGTCGCCGCGTTTGCAACGGGGCCCGAGGGATTATGCGGCGCGAAGGGGATATAATAAGTCTCCGCCATTGCCGCGATCTTTTTGAGCTCCATGATTCCGCCCGCGTGGCTGACGTCGGGCTGAATATAGTCTGCTGCGCGCATCTCGAAGAGATCCTTGAAGGATTTGAGCGAATAGAGTCTCTCGCCCGCCGAGATCGCAACGGGCGACTTTTCGCGGACTGCCTTGAGTGCCTCAAGATTGTCGGGCGGGGTCGGTTCCTCAAAGAACATGGGGTTGAATTCCTCGATCAGCTTTGCGATCTTGATCGAGGTCGGCACGTTAAATCTGCCGTGACCCTCGATAAGCAGGTCGACCTTGTCGCCGACCGCCTCGCGGACAGCCGCGATATTGCGCAGAGCGGTGTCGAGATCCTTGTTTGAAATTTCAAGATAGCTCTTGCCAAAGGGATCCCACTTCATTGCCGTAACGCCGCGCTTGACGGCGATCTTAGCCTTTTCGGCAAATTCCTCGGGAGTTTTTGCACCCGAAAACCAACCGTTTACGTAGATCCGGCATTTATCATTGACCCTGCCGCCGAGAAGCTGATAGACGGGAACGCCGAGCGACTTGCCGAGGATATCCCACAGTGCCATCTCAACGGCAGAAAGCGCGCTCATAAGCACGGGTCCGCCGCGCCAATAAGCATCGCGGTAGATGTCGTGGAAATGCTTTTCGATCGTGCGCGGATCCTTGCCGACGAGGTATTCCTTGATGTGCTCGACCGCGCCGATAAGCGCTTTTTCCTTATATTCAAGCGTCGCCTCTCCGACGCCGTCGATGCCATCGTCGGTATAGACCTTGACAAACATCCAATTCGTGCGGAAGCAATCGACCGCGAACACTTTTACATCGGTAACCTTCATACTTATACCTCAATTTCTTCCCAGATGGTGGGGATGACTTTATTTCTGCAAGGGAAATCCTTCGGATCGAGCTCGTCGAACATTCCGAAATGGTAAGGCACGACACGCATCGCGTGCGTCTTTTTGGCAAAGCGAGCCGCGTCGGTCATATTCATATTGTTTCCGACGCCGTTGACCGGAAGGAAAAGCACGTCTATCTCGCGGTAAAGCTTCGGAAGACTGTCGAATATCCTGCTGTTATAAAGCGTGTCGCCCGTAACGTAATAGACCTTGTTCTCAACCGTGTCCTCGATGACTACACCGATCGCATCGGGGTCGCTGTGCGCCGCGCGGACGGCGGTGAAGACGAATCCTTCGAGAGAAACGCTCGTGTATTTATCAAATAGGATATAATTCTGACCGCAGAGATCGCCCATTGCCTTTGCGCGCACCGAGGTCGGACCGAGAACTGACATCGGCTTTCTCGATTTCTTGAAGAAAAGAGGCGCGGTCTCGGGATCATAGTGGTCGATATGGTCGTGGGTAAAGATCATGATATCGGGATCAATATTGAAAAACGCTTCGTTCACGGGAGAACGGCGATAGTTCGCGGGCTGTACCTTTTCTACGTAATTCGACAGGTACGGATCTATCATAACGGAAACCCCGCCGCGCTCAAAAAGTAAGCCTGCTTGTCCAAGCCAGGTGATTTTCATAGTTATACCTCCGGAGATTTTATACATTAATAATATCACTTTTTCTACCAAATGTCAATACAAAAGTAAAAAATCCGCCCGCGCGAGCGCGGGCGGATGAAAATGAATATATTTTATTTCAGCTTCTTGAGACTTTCGTTGATATTGGAAATATTCTTATTGAAGCTTCTATCGAATGCCTTCTGGGTGGAGAGATAGCTGCCGGGGTTGTTGTTCTTGATAGCGTTGCGGAAGATGCTGTAGGACATCTTGTCAAGCTCAGTAGTAAACAGTCTGCCGACGTCGATAACAACCGCGTCGCGAATGTAGTCAAACATAAATGCGTCGTCACTCTGGTCCGCATAACGAAGCTTCAGCGACTCCTCAAAGAGCGCGGGAGTAACGTGGAGATAGCTCTGGTATGCCATAAGCTCAATGGTCGCAGCCGCAGTCTCGGGGATGGAGGATGCGGTGGATATCATATACATGGTATAGGGGAAGGAGAGGCAGGTGCGATAACCTTCCTGGTTGGCATCAAACTTGGGAGTGGGAAGGATTCCGTAAGCGAAGGGGGTATCCGAAAGCTTGGCAGAGGTTATATATGCACGTTCAATAAGGAAAAGGGAGTTACCGGGGGCAAACAGGTTTACACCCTTTTCAATCTCTGCATCGCCCGAAACGTAGAAGAGGTTGCAGATCTTTTCAAGAAGGTCAACGGTCTTCTGGGAGAAGAGGTCGGCGGACATTACAAGCTCACCGTCGGCATTGAGTTCAACGGTCTTGAGATCCGAACCGGTGAAGAAAGCGTCCCAATGGACGTTGGTAACGGTCACGCCGTATCTGTCGGCTTCTGTTGCCCGACCGTCGCCGTCCTGATCGCTGTAGCAACCAGTCGAGTATTCGATGAACTTATCGAGAGTCCAGCTGCCGTCGTAAACGTGGTCGTAAAGGACAGAGGGAGAAAGCTGATGAATATTGTTGAGCAGATCCTTGTTGAATGCACACATATACATCATATAAATGTAGTTTGTCGAAATATCGCCGGACGCGAAATAGATACCGCCGTTAACAGTTGCCTTGTCGATCAAGCTCTTGGGCCACCAGGGTTTGTCAAACTCCATAATATCGTAGTCGGAAAGATCGTGTACAATACCGTGGGTAGCAATGGTGGCACCGGTCATCGAATAGCCCGCAAAAAGGTCGTAAGCATCGGAGCCGGCCTGAGTGCTGTTGATACACGCAGAAACGAAATTTGCCTGGTTGCCGTTGTCGCCTGCAGTACCGCTGTACTCGAGAGTGATGCCGAACTGCGCCTCAGTGTTCAGATTCCTTCTGTAGATTGAGTCGTTGACAGCCTCACCGTTCTGATCCTCAACGAAAAACTCAACGTTCGGAACGTCATCCCAATAAAGGATCTTTACGGTCTCGCCGTCAAAGCGGAGATCGGAGGGAATGTCGCTGGGCGCAAAAAGTGTGGCCTCAGCCTCAGTGTCGGATACTTCACCTCCGGAAGGAGCAACTGTATCGGGCGGAAGGGTCGTTTCTGACGGCTGATCTGTGTTAGCACAGGAAACCGCCATGGGCAATACCATCGCTACAAGTAAAAGCGCGATGATGATGCGAGAGATGTATTTCATGTCATTTTCTCCTTTTTAATTTATTATTTAAATTTTTATTTCATCAGTATTGCAAGCGGCACGTCAAGCAGCGGCAGGCATTTGAGTCGAACGATATCCTCTCCCGCATCCTCGATCATATCCTCGCGTAGGGTGTAGATCGAACCGTCGCGCAGGTCACAGATTCGAATGTCCTCAGCCTTCTGTCCGCAGAGCGCAAACGAGATCGTTCCCTCGTACGATGTGGTCAGAACGGGCGTTGCGTTCCAATAAACGAGCGCGTGGCTTCCGTCATCAAGCTCGAAGCCGTAGATCTTTGCCGACTCGTCTTCCTCCAATGCGTTAATGCGTCTCGACTGATTGTAGGCGCGGTAATAAGGAATATTTGCGGGTTTGACATCACCCTTGAAGAGAGTGGCAAGAGTCTGGAGCGCATAATAAGACGGCTTCGGAGTATATTCACCCGTCGCAATACCGTCCTCGTCGAAATCAGCACCGAGAACACCGAAATATCCGTAATCAAGATAGGAGGACTTATCGCCAACAACACCGTTAAGTGCCTCGATCATATCCATAGTTGAGAAGTAGGAGGTGAACTCTACGCCCGAATGCAGGTCGGTGATAAGCGTGCGCAGCAGGATCTTTCTCTGCTTTTCGGGAGTCCACGCAAATCCCTTGACCGCGCCGTTACCGTCGCTTCTCGACTGTGTACCGCCCTCGCCCTGAATGAGTTTGATATCGGGATTATACATATCTACAAGTGAGCGGAGCGCGCGGATGACGTCCTCTCTCTGCCAGTCCGCGGCGGAATAAAGGTGGAATGAAACGTAATCTATGTAATCTCCGATGCCGGCGCGGAACGCGGTATTGGCAAAATAAGGAGCGCGGGTATGCGCGAGCGCAAATCCGATGATCTTCGCTTCGGGATCAACAGCCTTTACCGCCTTCGAGGTATCGATAGCGAACTGTGCGTACTCCTGCGCGTTTTTCTTCAGGTCGTAATCTGCACGTGTTTCCTCAAAATAGTGCTTCCAGCCGAGTTCGGGCTCATTCCAGATCTCCCAAAGCTTGATCCTGCCCTTGAAATGCTCGGTGATCGCGGTGACGTAATTGACCCAACCCTGTCTTGCGTCCTCGCCGAGAGGCGGGCACTTTACCGCGCCGAAGATCTTAGCGGCAAAATCGGTGTAGAGGGGATTACCGTAGCAGAGACAGATCCAGGGCTCGAGACCTCGCTCGAGAAGGTTATCGACAACGCTGTCAAGCCAGGAGAAATCATAAACTCCGCGCTCGCGCTCGGTTCTCAGCCATCCCGACTGGATCCTGACCTTCTTGACGCCGAGGGCGGCAACCTTATCATATGCCTTTTCGGGATCGAAAACACCGCGGTCGAGCTTTTCAAATCCGATTCCGATCTTTGAAAATTCTATTTCTTTCGACGAGAGCTTGGGAAGCTCACCGATCTTTCTGAGTCTTTCCATAATAAACCTCCGAATTTATTCTTTATCTGTATCTGTCTTTTTACGTTTTTTGCTGACGGCAAGAGCCGCGGGAATGATCGCCGCAAGAGGTGCCGAGGTAAAGCTTCCGCATCCCGCCGAGCAATTCATTTCTTTTTCGACTTCGGGAAGGCTCTCATGCTCGGGGAGCTGTATATTTTCCGCATGGCTCATAAAGCTGAACTTAAATCTTCCGCCCGGAGCAACGTCGCCAGAGGTGTAAAAATCAAGTATATCTCCCGAAAAACGGCTGTAAACGTAGTCATTGTTGCCGCTCTCCGCCTGATCGTCCTCGTCGTGAACGTTGTCGGTCACGCTGAAATTGACGGTGAAATCCTCGCTCTCGATACCGAGCGTAGACTTTGGAATTTCAACCTGAAGGTATCTTCCCTGCACCGAGTATTTGAGAGCAGCAACAGCTTCGCTTTCGTAGCCGTTGCCCGTGAATTTTTCGAGAATCGCAACGCTCTCGCTCTTGGGCGAGGTCTTGTTTATCACGTAATTGAAGGACTCCCAACCGCCCTCTCTGCCGTCGATATCAAGGTAGATATTCATCCAGAGCGGATCGGTATAGGGCGAAATGTCCTCCGCGCATTCAACGAGGATGTAGATATTTGTATCGTCACGCGCCATCTGCGCGCCGATGATATCGTTTCTGCCCGAATAATCGCGGTAGACGAGCTCGCCGTAGCCCCTGGCATCGCGGTCACCCGTGTTGCCGATGTATGTTGCGTAATAAGGTGCAACGGTCTGCCACTGCGAGGGCGACGCCGAGACGTCGATCGTCGTCTTTTCTCCCGCCTCTGGGATCGCGCGGACGCCCTTGTACTGTCTTACGTAGTTGACAAACTGATAGTAGTACGCGTCACCGAGGACACCGCGCGAGGGCTCGATATCTCGGCTGTTCTCGGCATTGTACTGATCGGGGAAAGCATTCTTGACTCCGCCCCATTCCTCATATCTGCCCGCGATCCACTCGTTGTAGCCGGTAACGAAGATGACAGAAGGGTCGACCTCGAGAGCATACTCGAACTGCTCTGCGAAGTTTGCGCCCTTCAGAAGCGCGTTTTCGCTCGCATCGTAACCCTTCGAGGTGTAGGTTCTGCCCGTGTTGTTAGGACCGTTCATCGCTGAGAGCTGATGAGTAACGTGATCGTGGTTCTGCGAGACGCCGACCGTGATCTGTTCAACCTTTCCGACTTTCTCATCGTCATAGCTTGCAAAATATTTCGCCTGCGGATATACCGAAAGCCAACCCCAGTTTTTGTAATTCGGCACACGGTTTATATATCCGGGGTAGTTGTTACGGAAGGTGAAGAAGGATCTGATCTCGCTCTCAAGACCGTCGTTCTTGTTCAGCTTCGACTGCCACGCCATGAGCATCGGCTTGCCTTCAAACCAAAACCAGAGCGGCTGATATTTTCCGTCGCGGTAGATATCGGTGTAGAGCATCTTCATCTGTGCCACGGCGTCGTCGCTTGCCGCAAACGGGAGCATGAAGGATACTTTCGGCACCTCAACGCCGTCCTTCTGCGCCTTAAGCCACGTCTCGTAGAGCGGGATGTAACTGTCGCGCCAGGTGTACTGACCGTTCGTGTTGTCGGTGAAAACCGCATCGACAAGTGCGTTGGCAAGCATCTCCGACTGACGTCGGAGCACCCACTCGTCATTCGTGCGGTAGTATCCGTAGATCGGCTCGTCCCAGAAATGGTTGTAGTAACCAACGGGCCAGCCCTCGTAGCCGTAATCGTGGATTATATCTTCAATGTTGACGCCCTTTACCGCCTCTGCGTCAAGAAACTGTTGCACGTTGAAGGCGTTGGCGTTGCCTTGCGAGGCGTGCCAGGTCCAGTAAAAGAGCGCGAGAGTTTTATCGTCGCGCGGATCACCGACCTCAGTATTCGTCAGAGCGCGTCTGCCGAGCGAATCGGTGAACACCCAGGTATCGGGCATAACGTCGTTTTTGTGATAGAGGCTGTCTGCGGGGAGCGAATGAGTAGAAAGATCTGTCTGATCCGCCGTAACCTCTTCGAACACGGGTGCTTCTCCGTAAACGGGAGCCGCGCTTTCGCATTCTTCAAAAATATCATTGCCGTCTGATTCCACAGCCAAAGTCATGAGCATATCCCCCTTGCTTTCAATGCCGTCGGTGTATCTGAAGCCGCGGCTGACGTTACCGTTATCGGCGCACCAACATCCGACGGTGCCCGATGTCTTCTCAATGGCAAAAAAGTATTCGCCCGCGGGCATTTTGTCAAAATAGAGCCAGTTTGTTGCGTTGTCCTGAAGCGCCGAGAACATCTCCGTTGCAAAGGGCTCGGAGGCAACCGTCGCCCCGTAGCTTCCCTTCCATTCGTAAGCCGATATGTAAGCCGAATATTTTCCGCTGACCGACCATGTCGGCATACTGAAACCGACGCCCGTGACGGGCACCTTCAGCTTGACGCGCATGCCCATGACACCGATATTTTCGCTGATCTGTATTGCGGACGCCTGTGATGAATAGGCTTGAACCTGCGAAGACGCCGCCGCTATACTTCCGATCGGGAGCATCGAAAACGCCAGCGCGAGTATTATGGTTTTCATAATTCTTCTCTTGATTTTCATCCGAACACCTCAAAAGCCGCAACAACGCGGAGCATATCACGGTCAAAATTCTGTCTTCCGTAAGCATCGAGGAAGCGGTCCTCATATTCATTGGTCTTCAAATTGTACCAAAGAGTCCAAACGCCCCAAAAGAGGTCGATATGACGGTCGCCGACACCGCCGTTTCCGACGTCGATGAAGGCTGAAAAGCGCCAATCGTCAAGCATCACATTCGGCAGGCAGTAGTCACCGTGGATCAAGGTATCGTTTTTCAGAGCCGAGCCGTATTTTTTGATGACAGCCATAGCCTCCTCGGCGGACGCATATCCGAAGGAATCGGGGAAGGAATCCTTGTCGTAATTGCCCGTGCGGTAATTTTCATGTGCGAAAGCCGAATAGGACTCGATGCGATTCTGCACGGGACAGCCGGAATAGTCGCGGCTGTGGAGGTCATAAAGCAGCTCTGCATAAAGATCGCAAAGACGTTTCGGGTCGGAGAGATACTGCAGGTGGGTGCAGTCCTCGCCGGGAACACGCGAGGTAAGCATATAGTCGCGCTCGTCCTGCTCAAACGCCAGCACCTTCGCGCCAAGTCCGAGACTGCCGAAATACTTCGTCATCTTCGCTTCCGCTTCAAGCTCGCCGCGCTTCATGCTTTTGAGATAGTAGCCGCCGTCTTTGTCTATAAACAAGACCTCCGCGCCGCTCGCGCATCGGCTGTCGTAAACGTCGGCACCGTCAAGAATCGGACGGAACGCTTCGGGATAATTTTCGGGATTTACTTTAACGGGAACTCTTTCCATAGCGGTCACTCTCTAAATAATACTATTAATAAGATTTTAGCATAATAAAGTAAAAATGTCAACAACAAAATACCGCACGGCGAAAAATTTTCACCGTGCGGTATTTTTTACTTCCATTTTATCTTTTTGTCGGGCAGATGATCCGTCACATAAGCCCTGAAAGCAAAAAGCTCAACCTCGGAAAGCTCAGATACGTCAACGATATATGCCTGTCTTTTTGAAATAAAGAGGTAAACGTCGCCGCCGTTTTTGCAGACCTTGATGATCGCGTGGTAATCGAAGCTTCCGCTGTTCTTCATCATCATAGCTTCAGCCGTAAAATAAACACCGTCCTCGCGGAAGACGTAGCTCAGAACAGCATCGCGGTTGTGCGCCTTTCCGAGGGCAATACGCGGAACTATCCAATAAACCGCAACGAGCATAAGATCGATGATCACGACCAGCACAGCCATCGCGATCAGCTCAAAGCTGAGAGCGTCCTTGAGATATAAATATGCGTCAAGAATAAATATCCAAAGCGTGAGCAGAGCGTAAACGATGAAGTAAGATTTTTTCATCTTCGCAAAATAATCGGAAAATCTTATAAGACGCTTTTTGTCTTGAAGGGTTGTAATCTTTATTTCCATATCGCAACTCCTTTTTGTTTTATTATATCACAGCGACAGCACCAATGTCAAGATTTTTCATATACTCACATATAAAAATCACCGAACACGCAAAGAAACACAAATAATTATAATAAAATATCAAGAAAAAACGCAAAAACATCTTGACAAACGCGAGAAAATAGGGTATAATATTATCCGCGAGTTCTGCAAACGGCCGCTCGCGAGGTAGGGTGACAAGAATAACCCGAACTAGTTCGAATTATTCTTGTCACCCTAACACGGAGATGTACTCAAGAGGCCGAAG